>JBAUOM010000162.1:0-11373 GCA_049579765.1 Xanthobacteraceae bacterium | reverse complement strand
GGCCTACGGGATCTTGGAGGTGCTCGGCTCGCTGCTGGTGGCGCTCTGGTGGGGCAAGTCAGATATGTCGGCAAGCCGCTCGAGCTCTCCAAAACAGCAATGAGTTTGCCACGAACGCGGACTCTGCAATAAGCCTGCTTTCACGGGTGCATGGCAGGAGGCATAGATATGTTGCGCCAACTTCTCGTGGGGGCCGCCGCCAGCGCCTGCAATATCGCCATCCACGCATTGGTGATGACGGCGATCGTACAGGTGGCGCGCCGCGCAGCCGCGAAGGAGACGGCGCGACAATCGTGGCGATTGGTCACCGTCATGATTGCGACCGTGTCGGTCTTGATGCTCGCCCACGTGTCCGAGGTGATCGTCTGGTCGCTGGCCTACGCGCTGGTCGGTGCCGCACCCGCCGGCACCGATCTGTTGTATTTCGCATTCGTGAACTACACGACGCTCGGCTACGGCGACGTAACGCCGGTGGCACGCTGGCGGCTGCTCGGGCCGATGACGGCGATGAACGGCGTGCTGTTGTTCGGCTGGTCGACCGCCGTTATTTTCGAGGTATTGCGGAGAACGGTCAGACCGGGAATTGCGGTCGCAGGTTCGGGCATCGAGTTGCAGGTCGACAGGCCGAACTCTTGAAAGACCTCAATGCCTTTCGACGAAGACGTAGCTCTTCCAGCCAAACGATCGAAAAGCGCAAATACGATGATCGGGTGTCCTTGAAAGCGAGGAAACTGGTTTCGGAAGGATACTACCGTCCGCGGCGGCACCGCGATGCCGCAACCCCTCGCCCGATGACGCTGTGGAATTCATCGTGCCGATGGACCGCGAATAGCTCGATGTGTGGCTTCCCGGCAACGCCATTTCCGGGCCGGGGGGAATAGACTGGGCCGACGGTCTGGGGCGCGATGATGCGAGATGTGTCTCTGTCGGGTCGACCGCTCAGCCATTTAGCATGCGTCATCGCGGCGCTTCTGCCTCTCGCTGCTTCCGACGGTGCGTCGGCGGACGAAGCGGGCGTGAGTTTCTGGCTGCAAGGTCAATACGGCAGTTTCGTAGCAGCGCCCTCGAATCCAGGCTGGTCGCTCGAAACCACATTTTACCATGCAAGGGCGGCCGCGAGCGCAGGCGTAGGCTTTAAACGAGGCGGCGGGTTTCAGGCCGGCATGAAGTCGCCGACGGATTTCGTCATGGTGACTCCGACCTATGTGTTCGCAACGTCGGTCTTGGGCGGACAAGCAGCCGTGGGAATGACCGCCTTGTACGGACGCAACACCACCTCGGCGTCGGCAACGCTGACCGGGCCGGGAGGAGCCTCGCTATCGGGAAGCCGCTCCGACTACGTCGTCGGGTTCGGAGACTTGTATCCGGCCGCCACCCTGAAATGGAATCAGGACGTTCACAACTTCATGCTCTACGCCACGGCCGGGGTTCCCGTCGGCATCTACGATCCCACCCGCCTGGCGACCATGGGACTGGGACACTGGGCCACGGACGCCGGTGCCGGCTACACCTATTTGAACGAGCAAGTCGGATTTGAATGGTCCGCGGTCGTCGGGTTCACCTACAACTTTATCAATCGCTACACCCAATATCGGAGCGGTATCGACGCACACTTGGATTGGGCGATTTCGCCATATCTCACGGAAAAACTGCACATCGGCGCCGTCGGCTATGTCTACAACCAGGTGACAGGCGACAGCGGCGCGAGCCCCGCGCTCGGCGGATTCAGATCACGCGTTGCCGGGGTCGGGCCACAGATCGGGTTTTTCCTTCCAGTCGCGGACCGCGACGGATACCTCAATCTCAGAGGCTATTACGAGTTCGACGCCAAGAACCGGCTCGAAGGATGGACCGCATACGTCACGTTCTCCGTCGAGGCAGCGGAGCGCAAGCCGGGTGAAGCAAGGCCGGCAAGACCCGCCACGTTCCCGCGCTGACGGCGGCCCTCTGGCGCCAGGCCGGCTTTCATCCTCCGAGCGCTATCGCAACTCCGACCAACGCCGCACCGATGGCGACCATCGAAAGGCCCGTGGCCCACGGCCGAAACCCGGCGCAATGCCCAAAACGCATATCCGCCGAGTGTCAAGGTGAAGGTGAGCGCCATGATCAAACCGAACAGGACCTCCGAGATCCTGTCCATCGGTTCAAGAATTCGATCGGACGACTTGGCCGAGAACTGCGCCAATCGATCGACTGCCATTCGGATCGGCTCGTTTTCCGTCTCGGCCGCGGACACCGATGCGGCTCGCGCTATGCACCCTGCCCGCCGAGCAGACTATCGAGAGTCGCGGCTCTGTCGAGGCCTCCGACTTTTTCGCCCATGCCGTCGGCTCGCAGCAGGTCGCGCACCCGCCCATGTGCGCCGACGACGCGCAGCGCGATGCCGTCGGCGGCAAGCTTGCCGTGCAGATCACGCAGCATGCGAGAGCCGGCGAGATCGAGATAGGGCGAGGCCGAAAGATCGCAGACCACCAGGCGGAGGTCGAATGGCGCAACTTGAAGCCGGTTCGAGACCGATTCGAGGACGGCGTCGGCATTGACGTAGATGAGCGACGCTTCGGGACGGAAGGCGATCACGCCGGGCAGGGCCTCGTTTTCGGGATGACGGGCGAGGTCCGAGTACCTATCAGTGCCGGGAATGCGTCCGAGGAACGCCACATGCGGGCGCGACACGCTGCCGAGCAACATCAAGATAGAGGCCAACGCCGCGAGCAGGATGCCCTCCAGTATCCCCAACAACAGCACACCGACCAGGGCGGTCGCTCCGGCGTAGAAGTCGAGCCGGCTCACGCGCCACATGCGCAACAGCGCCGGAAAATCGAGTAGTCCGGATACGGCGGTCAGCACGACGGCAGCCAGCACCGTCTTCGGCAGGTTTTCCAGCAGCCCGGTGAGGAAGAGCAGGCAGAGCGCGAGCGCAATCGAGGCGAAGACAAGCGCGAGCGGGGTGCGTGCGCCGGCCTTGTCGTTCACCGCCGATTGCGACAGTCCGCCGGCCACGGGATAGCCCTGTCCGAGGGCCGCCGCGAGATTCGCCGCACCGATGCCGAGAAGCTCCTGGCGCGGATCCAAGCCATACCCGTGCTTTGCAGCGAAGGTGCGAGCGGCGGACACGCTTTCGATATAAGCCAGCAGCAGGCACCCGGCGGCCAATGGAACAATCCCCTCGATATCGTGCAGCCGCAGCGCCGGCCCCGCCAGGGTGGGCAGGCCAGCCGGAATCTCTCCCGTCGTTGCCACCCCGAGAGCGGGAAGACCGAGCACGGACGCGCCGACGATCGCTAAGGCGACGACGCCAAGCGCGACCGGTCTTCCCGGCAGCATGCGCTCGCCGAGCACGAGCAGCATGATCGCGACAACGCCAAGAGCCAATACGAGATAGCTTGTCTGGCCAAGCTGCGTGGCCAGCAGCACGAGCCGCTCGAAAAAATAGTGCCCGCCGCCCGCCACGCCAAGCAGACTGGGCAACTGGGTCATGGCGATGGTCAAGGCCGCGCCGGCCTTGAAGCCCACGAGCGTACTGTCGCTGATCAGTTTCACGAGCCCGCTCAGTCGCAATAGCCAAGCGATCAGGCACAGCACGGCTACGGCGAAGCCCGTGAGGCTGGCGATCTGCGCGTAGCGAGTAGCGTCTCCTTCCGCCATCGCCCCTACCGTTCCGGCAATCATCAGTGAGATGGCGGAGGTGGGTCCGATCGCCAGCTGGCGTGAGGACCCGAGCAGCGCGTAGCCGAGCCCGCCCAGCAGGTAGCCGTAAACTCCGACCTGCGGAGGCAGGCCTGCAAGTCCGGCATAGGCGAGGGAGACCGGGATCGCGTAGGCGGCCAGCGTCACGCCGGCGATGACATCGGCCGGCAACCAAGCAGCATGGTATTGCGCCAACCAACGAGCGGGCGGCAGAAAGGAAAGCCAGATCGGTCCATTCCGCGGTTCCGTCGCATCCTTCATGCGTGGCGCATTGTCTCCAAGGCGGTCGCTTCAAGTCGTCAGACTGGGGACGGGTTACGCGGGGTCGGCGCTCGCTCCGGTTCCCCGCCGGCCGCCGAGCTCATGTCAGCCTAGGCACGACCGTTGTCTCGACATTCAAGCTCGACGGAACGCACACTGGCATCGACGAAGGAAACATTCTCAATGGCCCTCGAGGAAGATGTAGTTCTGCCAGCTCCGCATGCGCAGCAGGATTTTGCGCAGCAGCGAGACGTGGTGCCAGTGCTCGGTATAGATCGCAACCTGGGCTGCGGCGCCGAGCGGGATCTGGTAAACCGACATGTTATCGGTGATGTCGATAACGGCCAGCGCCCGGCCACCCTCCGTGCGCGCACCAACATCCACGAGGCCGCCGGTCGGTAGCATCTGGCCGGCCGCGATCGCGTCCAGTACGAGACGCACCTTGCCCTTGAACACGCGCCCGGGCACGGCATCGAAAGCAGCCTCGGCCTCGTCGCCGGCCTTTACCCGCTGCAGGGAATTCTGCTGGAAGGCCGCAGCGAACTCCTGGTCCCGCGAATCGGTATTGACGAACACCATGACCGACCGGAAAGCGGCGGGGACGACGTACATTCCCGGCCGCAGGCCAACCTGGGTGACGAATCCCGCCGCGGGCGCCCGCGTTACGGTCTGCTCAAGATCCCACTGTGCATCGGCGAGCTCGGAGGTCAAGCGGGCGACCGTGGTGTTGACGCCGTCGATGTCGGATGAATACGCGAGCCGCGCGCGCTCCTCCTCGGCTCTCGCCCCGACCAACGACTGCTTCGCCGTTTCGAGATTGCGAGTGAAGGTATCGAGGGTGGCCTGCGCGATGATCTTCTTTTCGAACAGTTCCGCTTGCCGGTCGTAGTTCTGCTGCGCCAACTCCGATTGCGCCTTGGCTCTCTCGGCAGCGGCGGTCGCCTGGTCGAGCGAGGACTTGAGCTGCCGCACGTTCTGCTCGGCTTCCGCCAGCGCGGCCCTCTTCTGGTCGACGACGTATTGGAACGGTGTTGGGTCGACACGGAACAGCACATCCCCTTCCTTGAGCGGCATGTTCGCCTGCGCAGGCACCTCGATCACGCGTCCCCTGACCGACGGGAACACGGGCGTCACCGCAAAATAGATGCGGGCGTTGGTGGTGAAGGGATGATTGTAGTTCATGATCAGCAGCAGTAATGCGATGCCGATGATCCCGCCCAGCGCCGCGGTCGCGAGCGACCATTGATTGACCGGTATCCTGAAGACCTTGAACACCACGTAGCAGAGCGAGACGTAGATCAGGATGAGCAGGAGTTCCATTATCGGTCTCCCGTCCCCAGCCTGGTCTCGAGCTCCACGACGCGGCGCCGCAAATCCTCCAGCTCGCTCGCGTCGGCCGCCGGCCCTGCGCCAGCCGCGGGAGATTGAGGCGAGATCCCCCAGCCGCGATCAGGGCGGTACGCCATCGCCCAGATCCAGAGAAACGGCCACAGGACATGCAGCGTGAACAGGCTCACCCATCCGGCCGCGTGGATCGCGTCCTGGTGGGGATGATGGCGTGACTCGGCGATTTTTGCCGGGATATCGTGGATCGCGATGATGCCGTAGAACAGCACCACCACCACGAAGACCAGCAGGAAGAGCGCGAAATAGTTGAGAAACGGATCGCCCATAAGCGCCAACCTCTTCGCTGCCGGTGCCATATGGCCGGAGCGGCGGCCGCCAACCTTGACAAATAAAGCGGCTGACGCCTCCGTTACATGACAAATAGGCTAGAAGACTGTTCTCGTCCCGGCAAGCGGCAGTGACGCGGACATCGTCGCGTTCGGCACGGCGCTGGGCGCGGCCGTGCCCGGGTGCATCCCGAGCTCTTTCACCTGCGGGTCAGCTCGGGCGAGGCGCTGAGACACGCCGCACGCGTCGTTCGCGCGGGGGCAGGGTTTTACCCAAACGCTCTGCAAGAGCTGCATCAAGAGTGGGAAAGGCGTTCCGAGACGGCGGTGCGTCACCTCCGCGGCTTTCCGCGAAACGATTGCCGTCGCCGACGCACCTGACGCCTTCGACACGGCGTCGGCGAGCCGGCATGAGGAGCGCAGCAGCGGAGAGGAGCGCTTCATCGACTGCGCGCGCGTCCACGATCTCTTGGTGACGGGGCGCTTCACCCCGCCCGAACGGACTGCCGCCGGACCTGCTCCGGCTTCTGCTGGTCGAATGCGGCCGTCCGGTGTTGGTCGCGGCGCCGCGTGCAGCCGCGGATCCTCACCGGTGCCGTGATGGTCTGCTGAAGGACGCGCGCCAGCCCGCGCGCGCCCGGTGGGTTTTGTGCGGCCGTGATAATCGTGTGGCGCTCGCGTCCGTTGGTGATCGTGACCCAAAGCTCCACGACTTTCCGGCTGCCTGGGCGTCCAGCCTAATCTTATCGGAGCGTGATCGTCATGACTGCAGATTGCGGCGGCCCGACATGCCGAAGGACACCGTCGCGATCGCCACCAGCGCGCAGGCCGCAATGAAGAGGAACACCGCTCGGGGATGGCCGCGGTCGAGGAACTGCGCGAAGATCAGCGGCGCCACCATGCCGCCGATATGGAAGCCGGTGGTGACGAAGCCGAACACCTTGCCGAACGCGCCTAGCGGGGTCACCGCGCGCACGATCATGTCGCGGGACGGCATGGCCATGCCGCTGGCAAAGCCGCTCAGCGAGATCACGAGGACCAGCAGCAACGCGCCCGGATCGACGAAGCCGATGAGCAGGCTCACTCCGCCGGTCATCGCCAGGCCGGCGCCGGCGACCAGGTTGTGGCGCGCGGTGCGGCCCGCCAGCGATCCGCCGACCAGGACCCCGATCGCGCTCATGGCGAGAAGGCCGGTGAGCGCGGTATTGGCGAGCGCGGGCGGCGTTCCGTAGAGCGCGCCCAGTCCGACGACCAGATACTGGTTGAGGCCGCCCCCCACCATCGACAATACGATGAAGAACACGAGATTGAGCAGGATCGGCGGCGACAGCAGCAGTCGCCAGCCGTCGCCGGACGCGCTGGCAGCTCCCTCGCCGCGCGGCTTCGACACATGCACGGCGCGAAGCTGGGCCGGCTCTCCCTGCAGGCCGAGGAAGAGCGCCGCGACGACGCCGAGGCCGGCAGCGCAGACGAAGGCGCCGCGCCACCCCATGAGGCTTTGCATGAACAGCAGCGTGACCGGGGCGATCGCCGAGCCGATCATGCCGGCGCAGGTGTGGAAGGAGAACACCTGCGTGACGCGGTGGGGAGAAACCCGCTCGGAGAGAAGCGTGTAATCAGACGGATGATAGACCGTATTGGAGACACCCAGCAGGGCGAACATCGCGATGAACACCCAGTAGGAATCGACGAGCCCGGCGGTCGCCACCGCGCCCGAGCCCAAGAGCAGGCCGCCGATGAGATTGACGCGCGCGCCGACGCGGTCCACCAGGAACCCGATCGGCGTCTGCAGCACCGCCGACACGACGTTGAAGACGATGAGCGCAAGGCTGAGCTCGGTATAGCTCACGCCATAGTCGGCCTTAATGAACACGAACAGCGGCGCCAGCAGCACCATGTAATAGTGGCTCACGAGGTGTGCGAAGCACACGCCGGCCACGAGCTTGTCCTCGCTCGCGCGTGTCGGGGTGAGGAGTTCGGTCGCCTGCGTCATTATTTCTGTGTTGTTGCGAGACGCGCGGGGCGCGGGGTCAGGAGGCGCGCAGGGCGCGGGCGTCCTCTATCGCGCGCCAGACGCGGTAGGGCGTCGCCGGCATGTCCATGTGCCGGATGCCGAATTCGGCCAGCGCATCGGCGATCGCGTTCATCACCGAGGTGAGCGAGCCGGCGCAACCGGCCTCGCCGCAGCCCTTCACGCCGAGCACGTTGGTGGTCGCGGGCACCGGATGATTGATCACTATGACCTCGGGCGAATCGCTCGCGCGCGGAAGCGCATAGTCCATGAACGAGCCGGTCAGGAACTGACCGTCCGTGTCGTACACGGTCATCTCCATCAGCGCCTGGCCGATGCCCTGGACGACGCCGCCGTGCAACTGGCCCTCGACGATCAGCGGATTGATGACGGTGCCGAAGTCGTTCACCGAGCAATATTTCACCACCTCGATGACCCCGGTGTCGGGGTCGAGCTCGACCTCGCAGACATGGCAGCCGTTCGGATAGGTGGAAGCTCCGGGTCCATCGCTGACGTGGCGGACGTCGAGCGTCGACGGCGCGCCCTCGGGCAGGTTGAGACCGGCGCGCAGCTTCTCGGCGAGCTCCATCAAGCCGATGGCACGGTCGGTGCCGGCGATCACGAAGCGGCCCTGTGCGAACTCGATATCGGCGACCGCGGCTTCGAGCACGTGGGAGGCGATCTGCTTGCCCTGCTCGATCACCTTGGCCGAGGCTTCGACGATCGCGGTGCCGCTGTGCATGATCGATTTGGAGCCGCCGGTGCCGCCGCCCGCCAGCAGCTCGTCGCTGTCGCCCTGCAGGAGGCGCACGCGTTCGAACGGGACGCCGAGCTTGTCGCTCAGCACCTGCGCGAACGGTGCGGCGTGGCCCTGGCCGTAGTCGAGCGTGCCGGTAATGATGGTGACGGTGCCGTCGGCCTCGAAGCGGATGCCGCCCATTTCCTTGCTCGGCGGCGCGGTGACTTCGAGGAAGCTGCCGATCCCGAGCCCTCGCACCTTGCCGCGCTTGCGGCTTTCGCGCTTCCTCCGCGCGAAGCCCTTGATGTCGGCGGCCTCGAGCGCGTGCTTGAGCACGCCCGGAAAGTCGCCGCTGTCGTAGTTGCTGCCGGACGCGGTCTTGATTGGGATCTCGCGCGGCCGGATCTGGTTGCGCCGGCGCAGCTCCAGGCGATCGATCCCGGTCTCGGCCGCGGCGGCGTCGATCAGCCGTTCCATGTAGTAGTTGCCCTCGGGTCGGCCGGCGCCGCGATAGGCGGAGACGTGGGAGGTGTTGGTGAACACGCACTTGGTCGAGACCTCGATCAACGGCGTGCGATAGACGCTCTGCACGTTCTTGACCGTGTTGAGGGTCGAGGGCATGGGTGCGACCTGGGAGAGGAAGCCGCCCATATTGCCGAAATTGTTGATGCGAACCGCCAGGAAGTTTCCATCGGCGTCGAGCGCGAGCTCCGCGGTGAGCTCGTGGTCGCGGCCGTGGCTGTCGGACACGAAGCTGCCTGAGCGGTCGTCGGTCCATTTGACCGGACGGCCGAGCGCGCGCGCCGCGTGCAGCACGCAGACATATTCGGGAAACGGCGCCGATTTCATGCCGAACGAGCCGCCGACATGGCCGGTCAGCATGCGGAGCTGCTTGGGCTCGACCTTGAGGATGTCCGCCATGTTGGCGCGCAGGCCGAACACCCCCTGCGACGGCGCGTGCAGCGTGAAGCGCCCGGTCTCGCGATCATACTCCGCGAGCGCCGCGCGCGGCTCCATCGCGTTCACCACCACGCGGCTGTTGACGAGCTTGAGGGTCGTGACATGCGCGGCCTTGGCGAAAGCGGCCGCCACCTGCTCGCTGTCGCCGAAATGATAGTCGAGCGCGACGTTGCCCGGCGCCTCCTCGTGGATGAGCGGCGCGCCCGCTCGCGCCGCCTCCTCGGGGCGCACCACCGCGGGCAACGGATCGATATCGATCTCGACCGCCTCGGCGGCGTCCTTGGCCGCGAGCGGGGTCTCGGCGACGACGCAGGCGACGGGATCGCCGACGAAGCGCACCTTGTCGCTCGCCAGCGCCGGCCGCGGCGGCTGCTTCATCGGCGTGCCGTCCCGGTTCTTGAACGGCACGATGCATTTGAGCGTGCCGTATTGGGCGAGATCGGCGCCGGTATAGACCGCGAGCACGCCCGGCATCGCGCGCGCGACCGCGGCGTCAATGCCCTTGATCACGCCATGCGCGATGCGGCTGCGGACCATCACCGCATAGGCCTCGCCGGCGAGCTTGATGTCGTCGGTGTAGCAGCCCTCGCCGCGCACGAGCGTGGGGTCCTCGCTGCGCGGCACCGGCTGGCCGATGCCGAACTTCATCACGGCGAAATCGTGCGGGTCGTTCTGCAGATTCATGAAACAAGGCCTGGATCAATGATATCGCCTGCAAGCCGGGCGGCCGCAGGCGCAGGTTCCACCAATTCTCGCGTCAGCCGGCGGGATCGACATCGGGCGGATGGCGCGGATTTGCACCTCAGATAAAGGAGGCCGGCGGCTTCGACAAGGAGAACCGGCCACGCCATGCATTCGGCGCGCATCTGTTGCGCGAGCGGCCGGCGTGTTACACTTGCTTCGATAGCGGGTTGGAGACGGCCGCTGCCGCGGAGCCCGGGAAGGCTTCGGCGCGGCAGGAAGGAATTTGATGAAGGACGAGGGCCGGGCAACCGGCGGCCTCGGCCCAGTCCATGATCGGGCGCCGCAGCGACGGTCCGGGAGGGGTCGCCGGTCACCCTACGGCTATCCGCATAACGGCGGGCAGCAGGGCAGCGCTCATGCCGGCCCGGCCTACGCCGCGCTCGATCTCGGCACCAACAATTGCCGGCTCCTGGTCGCGCGCCCCAGCGGCGACAGCTTCCGCGTGATCGACGCGTTCTCCCGCATCATCCGGCTCGGCGAAGGCGTATCGACGTCCGGCCGTATCAGCGACGCGGCGATCGGCCGGGCCGTCGACGCGCTCGGCATCTGCCGCGACAAGATGCGCAACCGCGGCGTGACGCGTGCGCGGTTGATCGCGACCGAGGCCTGCCGCACTGCGGTCAACGGGGGCGAATTCCGCGCCCGCATCGCCGAGCAGGTCGGGCTCGAGCTCGAGATCATCGATCGCGAGACCGAGGCGATGCTGGCGGCCACCGGCTGCACGCCGCTGATCGATCCCGTTGCCGATGCCGTGCTGCTGTTCGATATCGGCGGCGGCTCCTCGGAGCTCGTCCGCCTCGATCGGTCGCCGCCCGCCCGGCGCGGGCCGCCGCTGCCGAAAATCAGCGCCTGGGTGTCGCTGCCGGTCGGCGTGGTCACGCTCGCCGAGCGCCACGGCGGTCACCTGGTCACGCCCGACATCTACGCGGCGATGATCGCGGAGGTCGCGGCCTTGGTGGAACGCTTCGTCGCCGACCATGGCGGCCTCGGCAACGGCGACGTGCACCTGCTCGGCACGTCGGGCACGGTGACGACGATCGCCGGCGTGCATCTCGAGCTGCGCCGCTACGAACGCCGCCGCGTCGACGGCTGCTGGATGGTCGACCACGAGGTGACGCGGGTGATCGAGCGGCTGCTGACCTGGACCTACGAGGATCGTGTCGCCAATGCCTGCATCGGGGCCGAACGCGCCGACCTCGTGCTCGCCGGTTGCGCCATCCTCGACGCCATCCGCCGCGCCTTTCCCTGCCAGCGCCTGCGCGTCGCCGACCGCGGGCTGCGCGAAGGCATGCTGGTGC
>JBAUOM010000161.1:0-1586 GCA_049579765.1 Xanthobacteraceae bacterium | reverse complement strand
GGACATGTAGGCGGAGCCGCGGGGCACGCCCGGCACGCCGTCCGACTGGCCGTAGCCGCGCCTGATCACGACCGCGGCGAGCCAGCCGCGGGCGGCGAAGTCGCGCGCCTGTGGCAGCATCATGTCGGCGCGGATCGCGCGGTTGTCGGCAGACTTGAGATTCTTGCCGTGGGTGATCAGCGCAATCGGGAGCCGGCCCTCCGCGTTGGCGGGCCGCACCAGCAACGCTTCGAGGCGGTAAGGCCCGTTGCCGCTCGCAACCGTGAGGAATGCATGCTCCTCGACCAGCCCGCCGCCGGCGCCGGCGCGTGTCGTGGCCGGCGGGGTGCTCGCGGGAGCGGCGTCGACTTGGACAGCATTGGCCGGCGCGGGGACGTCGGTTCCTTGCAACGCCGATTGTTTCGGTGCCGTCGCCGGCGCTGAGAATGGATTGGACGCCGGCCGCTTCAGCGCGCCGAAGCAGGCATCAACCTCCGCCAGCGCACTGCCGAACCCCTCCAGCGGCAGCTTGAAGACGGCTTGCGCGGCTTTGACCTCGATCATGGCCGCAGTGGACAGCTTCTGCATGAATTGCGCATCGGCGCCGAGCTCGATCATCACGATCTTCGGGCCGATCGCCAGGGCGTTGGCCTCGCTCCGGAACACCGGGGCAGCGGTGAGTTCGACCGGGAATGCGGTCTGCGGTGTGAGCTCCCACGCGTCGGAGCCGAGCGCGATCCGATAGCCGCCCGGCCACCGCACGAGGGCGAATTGCAGCGAGCCACCGTCGCCGCCGGCGCCGCGCACGGGGCGCTCGGCGCTGCAATGGGATGCGGCATTTCCGCGGCTCCATCCGACGATGGTCCACAATCCGACCTGCTTGGGCGCAATGGCTTGCTTCACCGGCACGGGAGCGGACGCATTGGTTGGCGGGGCGTCGGTCTGCGCGAGCGCAGCGGACTGGACGCAAGCCACCAGCGCGACGGCGCCACATGCGATGATTCCGCGGCTGACAGCGCAACGACCTTGCCACACGGTTTGATCCTCCTGTCGCAGTCTTGTGCCGCGGAGGATGGGCCAGCGGCGCGAGCCGCGACGTGATGGTCGACACAAAATGGATGATTGCACCTGGGCGCGCGCTGACGTCGGCGCGGGCGCACGCCGGCAATCGCGTGCTCTGCCGCGCAACGCATGTCGCACCTCCGGGCTGCAAGCGCGTGGCCGGTACCGATCACTCAAGACTCTTCGCAGAGCTCGGGGTCGCGCGCCGACCGGCGGGCGCGAAGCGCATTTCCGTGATGGCCATCACATCGCGGCTGCGGTGCCCGCCCTTATCGTGCTGGTCATCGAAGGGCGATGGTCGCCCGAGAGCCCGGAAAGGTGACAGCCATGCGCACGAACCGCACCTCACTCCTAGCCTATGTCGCAGTCGCCTCGCTCGGCGTTGCCGCCGCAAGTTTGACGGCTTCGGACGCGCTCGCTGGGCCCCTCTGCGGAAGGGCGTTCGGCGGCGGCCTGTTCAGCGGCCCCCGGAACGTCTCTCCGGTGGTTCCTTCCTACCGCCAAAAAGTCGTCGTGCATCAGCCGTCCCGTGCGCGCAGCAAGCC
>JBAUOM010000160.1:0-9853 GCA_049579765.1 Xanthobacteraceae bacterium | reverse complement strand
GGCCGTGCTGTTGCGCGGGCGCGATGCTCCGGTGCTGGGGGGCTGGGTGTCGGTCTCCAGTCACGGTGCGCTGGTGGCGCTGGCAGAGGTCGAAAAGGGCGAATTGCGGCCGCGGCGGATCTTCAATCTACCGCGCGGGTAGGTGAGGAAACCGTAACGCATTCAACGCTGTACACTTGGCGTTGGCGTTGGCGCGGGCGGCCCGAGGGGCATAATTTGCGCTGGCGTCCGCGGTTGTTTTGCGATATTGCCCCCTCGCGCGCACTAGAGCGGTGTTCCGGTCTCATGGCATCGGACTCCGCTCTAGCTTATTGATTTGATGCGCTTTCCACGGCGGATCGAATGCAAACGGGCACGCGCGCAACTTAGCAGTGACCGCGCTGGACGACATCCCGGCCCGGCCGTAGACCGCGACCCCGACAGGAAAAGGATAGCCCGATGTCGATAACGCCCGGCCGCAAGGCCGAAGTCGTCAAGACCTATGCGACCAAGGCCGGCGACACCGGTTCGCCGGAAGTGCAGGTGGCGATCCTCTCGGAACGCATCAACAGTCTCACCGAGCATTTCAAGACCCACGTCAAGGACAATCATTCCCGCCGGGGATTGCTCAAGCTCGTGTCCCAACGGCGGCAGCTTCTCGACTACCTCGCCCGAATCGACGCAGCACGCTACAAGTCGTTGATCGAGCGGCTGGGTATCCGGCGCTGAAGGTTCATGCGCGGCGTGCTCGCGCGCTTTGAAGCGGAGACCGGACGACTCCGCTGTTCATCCGGCAGCGAAACTGCTGCCGATTTGGCAAGACGGGCCGAATGATCGCCCGTCCGTTCAATGGAAGGCTCGAAAGCCATGGCAGGATCGCCAGACGCTGTTTCGGCTTGCGGCATTGCCGCAGACGGCAGCCTCTCGCCGTCTTGCCCATGGCTTTCACCCCTTCTCGAAAACCATGAAAGACGACCGCAATGTTCGATATCCACCGTGTTGAGCTCGACTGGGGAGGGCGCAAGCTCGTCCTAGAGACCGGAAAAATCGCGCGCCAGGCCGACGGCGCCGTTGTCGCCACCTATGGCGAATCGAAGGTACTGGCGAGCGTGGTCGCCGCCAAGGAACCGCGGGAAGGCGTCGACTTCCTGCCCCTCACCGTCGACTACCAGGAGAAGTTCTACGCCGCGGGCCGCATCCCCGGCGGCTATTTCAAGCGCGAAGGCCGCCCGACCGAGAAGGAGACGCTGGTCTCGCGGCTGATCGACCGCCCGGTGCGTCCGCTGTTCGCCGAGGGCTGGCGCAACGAGACCCAGATCATCGTGACGACGCTGTCGCACGATCTCGAGAACGATCCCGACGTCCTGGCCATGATCGCGGCATCGGCGGCGCTGACTCTCTCCGGCGCGCCCTTCATGGGGCCCTTGGGCGCCGCCCGTGTCGGCTTCGTCAACAACGAATACGTGCTCAATCCGCTCATCGACGAGATGACGGAGAGCCAGCTCGATCTCGTGGTCGCCGGTACTCAGGACGCGGTGCTGATGGTCGAATCGGAAGCCAAGGAGCTGAGCGAAGACGTGATGCTGGGCGCCGTGATGTTCGGTCACCGCCATTTCCAACCGGTGATCGACGCCATCATCAGGCTGGCGGAGAAAGCGGCCAAGGAGCCGCGCGAGCTGCGGACGTCGGACGATTCGGCGCTCGAGAAGGAAATGCTGGCGCTGGTCGAGCCGGATTTGCGCGCCGCCTACGCGATCCCGGACAAGATGGAGCGCCACAACGCCGTTGATGCCGCCAAGGCCAAGGTGCTGGCGCATTTCTGCCCGGAAGGCGTGGAGAACCCACCTTTTCCCAAACAGCAGGTCGCCAATGTGTTCAAGGCGATCGAGGCCAAGATCGTGCGTTGGAACATCCTCGATACGGGCCGGCGCATCGACGGCCGTGACGCGCGTTCAGTGCGTCCCATCGTCTCGGAGGTCGGCGTGCTGCCGAGGGCGCACGGCTCGGCCCTGTTCACGCGCGGCGAGACACAGGCGCTGGTGGTGGCGACGCTGGGCACCGGCGAGGACGAGCAGTGGATCGATGCACTGCAGGGAACCTACAAGGAGACGTTCCTGCTGCACTACAACTTCCCGCCGTTCTCGGTCGGGGAGACCGGGCGCATGGGCGGGCCGCGCCGCCGCGAGATCGGCCACGGCAAGCTCGCCTGGCGCGCGATCCATCCCGTGCTGCCGCCGCATCACGAGTTCCCCTACACGCTACGCGTCGTCTCGGAGATCACCGAGTCGAACGGCTCCTCCTCGATGGCGACCGTGTGCGGCACCTCGCTGGCGCTTATGGATGCGGGCGTCCCGCTCAAGCGCCCGACTGCCGGTATCGCCATGGGGCTCATCCTCGAAGAGGAGCGCTACGCCGTGCTCTCCGACATCTTGGGCGACGAGGACCACCTCGGGGACATGGACTTCAAGGTGGCCGGCACCGAGCGGGGCGTGACCTCGTTACAGATGGACATCAAGATCGCCGGCATCACCGAGGAGATCATGCGGACCGCGCTCGCCCAGGCAAGGGAGGGCCGCATGCACATTCTCGGCGAAATGGGAAAGGCTCTCACCCAGCACCGCGCACAGTTGGGCGAGCACGCGCCGCGCATCGAAGTGTTCAACATTCCCGTCGACAAGATCCGCGAAGTGATCGGCTCTGGCGGCAAGGTGATTCGCGAGATCGTGGAGAAGACCGGCGCCAAGATCGATATTTCCGACGACGGCACGGTGAAGGTGGCGTCGGCCAACGGCGACGCAATGAAGGCGGCGATCAACTGGATCAAGTCGATCGCGTCCGAGCCCGAGGTCGGTCACATCTACGAAGGCACGGTGGTCAAGGTGATGGACTTCGGCGCCTTTGTGAACTTCTTCGGCGCCAAGGATGGCCTGGTGCATATCAGCCAACTGGCGCCGCGCCGCGTGCAGAAGGTCACCGACGTGGTGAAGGAAGGCGACAAAGTGCGGGTGAAGCTTCTCGGCTTCGATGAGCGCGGCAAAGTGCGGCTGTCGATGAAGGTCGTGGACCAGGCGACCGGCGAAGACCTCGAGGCCAAACAGAAGGCCGAGGCCGAGCAACCGCGTGGTGATCAGGAGCGGGAAGCGGCGGCCGGCGGCGAGTAGCTCCGGGGCGCTTTGCCAAGCAGAGTGAGAGCGGCGGCCAGCAGCCGCCCTTTTCACTTCGGCGCGCACCTTCTCCTGTGCAGATGCGCCCCGCGACCGCATCGGCGTCAACGCGGATCAGCGTTCTGTCAGCAAGCCGCGTTGCCCCGTGCACACCCAAGAACGCCGACGGCGAAATATCGATTAGGGTCGCCGGCAGGCCGCGCGCCGCTACTGCGCCGCGTCCTTGGCGATCGCCCGCTCGTTGGCCGCGGTCTCGTCTTTGAGCGAGGCGGGGGGCGGCATGGCGATGACGTTGTAGCCGGAATCGACGAAGTGCACCTCGCCGGTGACCCCGGTGGAAAGGTCGGACAGCAGATAGAGCGCTGCGCCGCCGATCTCGTCCAGCGTCACGCCGCGGCGCAGCGGCGAATGGCGCTGCTGGAAGGCGAACATCTGCCGCGCGTCGGTGATGCCGGCGCCGGCAAGCGTCCGGATCGGCCCGGCCGAGATAGCATTGACGCGAATGGCGGACGGCCCGAAATCGACCGCAAGATAGCGCACCGATGCTTCGAGCGCCGCTTTGGCGACCCCCATGACATTGTAGTTGGGCATCGCGCGCTGGCCGCCATTATAGGTCAGCGTCAACATCGCGCCGCCCGCCGGCATCAACGCCGCGGCGCGCTTCGCCACTTCGGTGAAGGAGAAACAGGAGATGATCATGGTGCGCGTGAAATTTTCACGCGTAGTGTCGGCGTAGCGGCCCCTGAGCTCGTTCTTGTCGGAAAAGGCAATCGCATGAACGAGGAAGTCGAGCGACCCCCATTTCTCCGCGATCGCGGTGAACGTGGCGTCGACCGAAGAGACCTGCTCGACGTCGCACGGCAGCAGCAGCGAAGCGCCGACCGCCTCCGCCAGCGGCTTGACGCGTCGTCCCAGCGCCTCGCCCTGATAGGTGAAGGCGAGCGTCGCGCCTTGCGCGGCGAGCGTCCTAGCAATGCCCCATGCAATCGAGTGGTCGTTGGCGATCCCCATGACCAGCCCGCGCTTGCCCTGCATCAACGGCGTCATCGCGCTCAAACCCACCCTATTGCGCCTCGCTTCGCTGCGAGGTATCGCGGCATGCGTCGTTGCGACCCCTAAGCATCGACGTGCTTGAGCACGATCGAGGCGTTGGTGCCGCCGAAGCCGAACGAGTTCGACAACACGCAGCCGAGCTTCACGTCATCGCGCCGTTCACGCAGGATCGGCATATCGGCGAAAGCCGGATCGAGGGTCTCGATATTGGCGCTCTCGCAGATGAAGCCGCTGTTCATCATGAGCAGGCAGTAGATCGCCTCCTGCGCCCCGGCGGCACCGAGCGAATGGCCGGTAAGCGATTTGGTCGCCGCGATCGGCGGACACTTGTCGCCGAACACCTCGCGGATCGCCTCGATCTCCTTGAGATCGCCGATCGGCGTCGACGTCGCGTGCGGGTTGATGTAATCGACGGGGACCTGGACGTCCTTCAGCGCCATCCGCATGCAGCGCACCGCGCCCTCGCCCGACGGAGCCACCATGTCGAAACCGTCGGAGGTGGCGCCGTAGCCGGCGACCTCAGCATAAATGCGGGACCCGCGCGCCTTGGCATGCCCGAGCTCCTCCAGCACCAGCACGCCGGCGCCGCCGGCGATGACGAAGCCGTCGCGATCGACATCGTAGGCGCGCGAGGCCTTGCCCGGCGTCTGATTGAAAGCCGTCGACATGGCACCCATGGCGTCGAACAGCACGGACAGCGTCCAGTCGAGCTCCTCGCAGCCACCGGCGAAGATCACGTCCTGCTTGCCCATCTGGATGACTTCCGCCGCGTTGCCGATGCAATGGTTTGAGGTCGCGCAAGCCGACGAGATGGAGTAGCTGACGCCTTTGATCTTGAACCAGGTGGCGAGCGTCGCCGAAGCGGTGGACGACATCGCCTTGGGCACCGCGAACGGACCCACGCGCTTCGGGCTCTTGTTGCGCGCGGTGTCGGCGGCCTCGACGATCGCGCGCGTCGAAGGTCCGCCCGAGCCCATGATGATGCCGGTGCTTTCATGGGAGACCTCCCCTTCCTCGAGGCCGGCATCGCGGATCGCTTGCTCCATCGCGACATGATTCCAGGCGGCGCCGCCGCCCAGAAAGCGCATGGCGCGACGGTCGACCGCCTCTTCGGAGTTGAGGGTGGGCGCGCCATGCACCTGGCAGCGAAAGCCGAGTTCGGCATACTTGTCGGCCCGCGAAATGCCCGACCTGGCCTCGCGCAGGCTCGCCAGCACCTCCTGGGTGTTGTTGCCGATGGATGAGACGATACCCATCCCGGTGACGACGACCCGCCTCATGAATGCCTCGTCCGCATCTTGACCGCAGAGGGCGGGGCCGCCGCCGTCAAACTCCGCTCGGCTGCATCACTTCGTCACGGAACAGACCGACCTTGAGATCCATGGCCCGGTAGATGATCGATCCATCCGCAGACAGCCAGCCGTCCGCTACGCCGAGTACGAGCTTGCTGCGCATGACCCGCTTGATGTCGATGCCGTAGACGACATTCTTGACGGTTGGAAGCACTTGGCCGGAAAATTTCAGCTCGCCGAGCCCGAGTGCGCGGCCCTTGCCGGGCGCCCCGAGCCACCCCAGGAAAAACCCGAGCAATTGCCACAGCGCATCGAGGCCGAGGCAACCGGGCATGACCGGATCACCTTTGAAATGGCAGGGAAAAAACCAAAGGTCCGGCTTGAGCTCCAGCACCGCCCGAGCCAAGCCCTTGCCATATTCGCCCCCAGCCTCCGCGATCTCGGAAATCCGATCAAACATGAGCATGGGCGGCAGCGGCAACTGGGCGTTGCCCACGCCGAACAGTTCACCCCGCGCGCAGGCCAATAGATCGTCGTATCCGAAGCTGGTGCGCCGGTTCTCCATTCGCGTCCCTATAGTTGGCCGCCTGATCGGGCAAGAAACCTGAAAGTCCTAACATAGGCGGTCCAAGGGGCAAAGCCAGCCGTCGCGCCGCGTCGAATGCCGCCAGATTAGAATTGCCCCAGGGTTGTTGCGAGGGAGTTGCATCTTCGGAGCCGTATGTTACAAACGCAACAATCGTTCACGGCTAGCCAGTAGAAAGTTCAGGTGTGCCCATGACAGCGTCGCGCACCATCGTTTTCGCCAACACGGTCGAGAGCGTCGAACGCACCGCGAATCCGTCCCTGCGTTCCACAATGACGGGTTGTCCGTGGCACGACGTCAAGTCGATGCTGCGCGACGTGGGTCTGCGCCCGACCCGCCAGCGCATGGCTCTCGGGTGGATTTTGTTCGGCAAGGGCGATCGCCACATCACCGCTGAAATGCTGTACGAGGAGGCGACCAAGGCGAAGGTTCCGGTCTCCCTCGCCACCGTCTACAACACCCTGCATCAATTCACCGATGTTGGATTGTTGCGCCAAGTCGCGGTCGACGGCTCGAAGACCTATTTCGACACCAACGTATCGCAGCACCACCACTTCTTCGTCGAGGGGGAGAACGACCTGCTCGACATTCCGGATGCCGACGTGGTGGTTGGCAAGACGCCGGTCCCGCCGGAGGGCTACGAGGTCGCCCGCATCGACGTGGTCGTGCGCCTGCGCCGCAAGGGGCGCTGAGCGCTTCTCAAGCTTTGATGCAGTATCGCGGGCGGCCCTCGCCGTGACCGTATGCTACCTGACGTGCCACAGCGGTGCGCGAGTCGGCGAGCGAGCCGGGGCTGGCGTTCCATTCCTGCTGCCGCCGCGCACGGGCTACTCCACCTTTTCGTTAGGGTAGACGCCCCACAGCTGTTCCTGCACGGCCCAGCCGTCGAAGCCCGACCCGGCGATGCGGCACCAGCTTCCGGTGCAACGCTTGACCGAAGCGAGCACGCCCGCCTGCAGTCGCGCCACCACCAAACCGTTGCCGTCGGCTCTGTCGTAGAGCGGCACCAGTTGAGTCTTGTCCTTGGGCATGACCACGGCCGTGCGCCGCCCTGACAACAGCGAGTGGTAGACCCAACCCTCGGATCCTTCCCAGTCGCGAATACGCCGCCAATTATCGGATTCCGCCGTGATCTCCACGGGCAGGCCGGCGCGGGTATAGACGAAAGTCACCTCGTGGTCGCGGGTCGGTCCGGCGCGCACGTTGACGCGATCGGGCTTGAGGCTGACGAAGCGCGGTATCGGCAATCCGCTCTTGGGACCGACGGCGCTTTCTCCCGCCGCGCTGGCGGGGGAGGCACAAGCGACCGCGGCCGTCATGGCGAGCATCCACAAACGCCCAGCGATCGGGGATCTGCGCTTCGAATTCATCCGTGCACGGCGCCGGAATAAAGCGGTGTGGCGATCGAGCCGCAGCAGCGGCCCTTGCGGTGGCTGCGGCGCGGACGCTTGTCTTCGCACCTCCATCTGTTACAGAGGACATCTGTCACAGAGGGGCGTGCGACCCCGCCCGCGTCGAAAGGGACGCCAGTGTCGGGCACGGTGGTTAAGGAGACCTGAACGGAGGAGCGCACCCCTTCGCGGGTCGCGGGCTGGCGAGGGTCGAACCCATGGCGAACCGCAAGAAGCCGCTGGTCGTCGTCACGCGCAAGCTTCCGGACAGCGTCGAGACTCGCATGCGGGAACTCTTCGACGCCCAACTCAATCTCGACGACAGACCGATGACGCAGGCGGAACTAGCCGAAACGGTGAAGATCGCCGACGTGCTGGTCCCCACCGTGACCGACCGTATCGACGCGTCGGTGCTCAGCAAGGCGGGCGACAAGCTCAAGCTGATCGCCAATTACGGCAACGGTGTCGATCATATCGACGTGGCGACAGCGCTCAGCCGCGGCATCACCGTGACCAACACGCCCGGCGTCCTTACCGAGGATACCGCGGACATGACGATGGCGCTCGTTCTCGCCGTGCCGCGCCGCCTCGCCGAAGGCGCCGCCGTGCTGAGCGAGGATAAGCCGTGGAACGGTTGGTCGCCGACCTGGATGCTCGGCCACCGCATCTGGGGCAAACGCCTGGGCATCATCGGGATGGGACGGATCGGCCAGGCGGTGGCGCGCCGCGCGCGCGCCTTCGGCCTGCAGATCCACTACCACAACCGCCGGCGGGTTCCGGCGAAGGTCGAGGAGGAGCTCGGCGCGACCTATTGGGAGAGTCTCGATCAGATGCTCGCCCGCATGGACATCATCTCGGTCAACTGCCCGCACACGCCGGCGACCTATCATTTGCTGTCGGCGCGCCGACTCAAGCTCATTCGCCCGCAGGCCTATATCGTCAATACCGCGCGCGGCGAGGTGATCGACGAGAACGCGCTGGCGCGGTTGATCGGATCGGGCGATATAGCGGGCGCAGGCCTTGACGTGTTCGAGCACGAGCCGGCGGTGAACCCGAGGCTGGTCAAGCTCGCGCGTATGGGAAAGGTGGTGCTGCTGCCGCACATGGGTTCGGCGACGCTCGAAGGCCGCGTCGACATGGGCGAAAAGGTCATCGTGAACATCAAGACTTTCCTCGACGGGCACCGCCCCCCGGACCGCGTGCTGCCATCGATGCTGTAACGTCTGCCGGCGCGCTGCAATTTGCCGTATAGAGGAGTCCCCTCTCACAGGGAGCGCCGCCAATGCGTGCTTCATTCGTGGCCGCCATGGCCGTGGTTGCCTTGACCGCGCCTGCTCTTGCCGCCGTGCTCACCCCAAGCGAAATCCAGGCGACCTTCTTCACCGGTCAAGCCTTTACCTCGTCGACGCCAGCGAATGTCAAATTCAAGATGGTATTCACGACCGACGGCAAGATCACGCGTGAGCCGGTCGGCACCGCCGGCACCAAGGGTGAAGGCACCTGGAAGCTCACCAAGGACGGCTTCTGCACCACCTGGAAGGGCTCCAAGCCCAATTGCTTCCGTATCCTCACCGCCGGCGAGAACAAATGGTCGGTGACGAAAGGCACCACGGTAGTCGCGACCTGGACCAAGTGAGCCCGACCGCCGAAACGCACGATTGCGCACGGAAGTCTCCACGCTTGAGCAGGGCGACACCCATCAGTCCTACGTCCTCGGGCCGCCCCCGTCCGTCTTCAAATCCCGGATCGTCGGTCGCTCACCCGACAATGGATTGGCGGGGTCCCACCCGTAAAGCAGCGTCTCGAAGCGCATGGAGTGGGCGTCGAACATGACGAGCCGCCCCACCAGGCCCTCACCGAAGCCGACAATTTCGCGGATGACCTCGAGCGCCATCAGCGAACCGAGCACGCCGGTGAGCGCACCGAGAATGCCGGCCTCCGCGCAAGCGGGAACGGTGCCCGGCGGCGGCGGCTCGGGAAATAGGCAGCGGTAGGTCGGGTTGGGCGTTCCGTCCGGCGCGGTCTCGTGAGCACGGATGGTGGTGAGCGTGCCGTCGAAAATGCCGACGGCGGCGGTGACCAGCGGCTTCCGCGCAAAGAAGCAGGCATCCGAGACGAGATAGCGGGTGGCGAAATTGTCGGAGCCGTCGGCAACAATGTCATAGCGGCCAATGAGATCGAGGGCGTTGTCGGCGACTAGCCGTGACGCGTGCATCTCGACCGCGACGTGCGGATTGAGCCAGCGGATTGCCGCCGACGCGCTCTCCACTTTGGGCATGCCGATTTCCGGCGTGCCGTGGATCACTTGACGCTGCAGATTCGACAGTGCGACGGCGTCGTCGTCGATGACGCCGAGCGCGCCGGCTCCGGCGGCGGCCAGGTAGAGCA
>JBAUOM010000159.1:0-16585 GCA_049579765.1 Xanthobacteraceae bacterium | reverse complement strand
ATGCTACCCTTCTCGAACGGATAGTTGAGCGTGGGCTTCGGCTTGAAGAAGTAGCGCATGCCGAGCACGAACGCCGACAGGAATTCCCTGAGGAACAAGGAGCGGGCGGCTTGGTCCAACTTCATGGCGCCATCCTTTCGGGCGATGCGTTCGGCCGCGACATTTCGATCAGCCCCCGATCACTTCGCCGAGCCAATAGCCGGCGCCACCGAGCACCGCAATGTCGGCCGCGAGCACGAGACGGCGCAACATCGACATTTCCCGCTCGAACGTCTTGTCGCGCTCCCCGCCGCTCGCGGACGCATCGCGCGAGCGAAAGGCATGCTCGGCGAAGCCGACGATCGGGCGATAGACCAACGCCGCCACCACGATGCCGACGGCCGCTCCGGCCAGCCCGGCAGGCGAAAGATCGATCATGCCGCCTCCCCGTCATGTCGGCGCGAGCCCGGTATACTGCAAGACGCCTCCGACGATCGCGACCATCGCGAGCGAGAGCGGCAGGAACACCTTCCAGCCCAGCCGCATGAGCTGATCGTAGCGGTAGCGCGGAACGATCGCCTTCACCATGGCGAACATGAAGAACATGAACGCGCATTTGAGCGTGAACCACATCAGCCCCGGAATCCAGGTGAACGGCGCCACCGGGAACGGCGCCAGCCAGCCGCCGAGGAACAGGATCGTCGCCATCGCGCACATCGTGAGAATGGCGATGTACTCGCCGAGAAAGAACAGCAGGAACGGAGTGGCGGAATATTCCACGGCATAGCCGGCGACGAGCTCGGATTCCGCTTCCACCAGATCGAACGGCGGACGGTTGGTTTCCGCGAGCGCGGAGACGAAGAACACCACGAACATCGGAAACAGCGGCAGCCAGTACCAGTTGAACATCCCCAAATTGCCATCCTGCGCGTCGACGATCGCGGAGAGGTTGAGCGAGCCGGCACAGAGCAGGACCGTGATGATGACGAAGCCGATCGAGACCTCGTAGGACACCATCTGCGCCGCCGAACGCAGCGACGCGAGAAACGGATATTTGGAGTTCGACGACCATCCCGCCATGATGACGCCGTAGACCATCAGTGAGGAAATCGCGAAAATATATAGGACGCCGATGTTGAGATCGGCGATTACCCATTCCGCGCTGACCGGTATGACCGCCCAGGCGGAGAGGGCCAGCACGGCGGTGACAAGCGGCGCCAGCAGGAACACGCCCTTGTTCGCGCCGGCTGGAATGACGGGCTCCTTGACCACGAATTTTATGAGATCGGCAAAGGATTGCAGCAGGCCCCAGGGTCCGACCACGTTGGGACCACGCCTGATCTGGACCGCCGCCCAAATCTTGCGGTCGGCATAGAGCACATAGGCGGTGACGACGAGCAGCAGGACCAGCAGAAGCACGCTCTCCGCGACCATGATGATCAGAGGCCAGACGTAGTCGGTCCATAGCTCGGACATCCCGGCTACTCCGCCGCGGTGAGGGCGCCATGGCCCTCGGCGATCGCCGAGCATTCCGCCATGATGACGGACGCCCGCGCGATCGGATTGGTCAAATAGAAGTCATCGACGGCGGAGCCGAACGCCGCCTTGTCCGGGGTGCCGCCGCGCGCGGCAAGCGCAGCGATGTCCGCCGTGCCGCCCGGCGCGATCTGATCGAGGCGCTGAAGATGGGGATGCGCCTTGAACAGAGCCTGGCGCAGCTGGACGAGCGAGTCGTAGGGAAGCTTGCGCCCGAGCACGTCCGACAGCGCGCGCAGGATCGCCCAGTCCTCGCGCGCGTCTCCCGGCGGGAACGAGGCGCGGCGCGCCATCTGCACCCGCCCCTCGGTGTTGACGTAGATGCCGGACTTCTCGGGGTAGGCGGCGCCCGGGAGGATGACGTCGGCCCGGTGCGCCGTGCGGTCGCCGTGGGTCCCGACATAGATCACGAAGGCGCCGGGCGCGACGTCGATCTCGTCGGCTCCGAGCACGAACAACGCGTCGAGCGCACCGGGCGCCGCCATTTGCCGGGCTCCGACGCCGCCGACGCCGGGCACGAAGCCAAGGTCGAGTGCGCCGACCCGCGCGGCCGCGGTGTGCAGGACCGAGTAGCCGTTCCAATCGGCGATGGCAGCGCCTTGCGCAACCCGAGCGGCGAGCGAAGCGATCGCCGCACCGTCCGAGCGCGCCAGCGCGCCCATCCCGAGCAGAACCAGCGGGCGCTCGGCTTGCTTCAGCACGCGGCCGAACTCGTGCGTCCCTGCGGCGACCTCCGCCAATGTCTGCGGCCCGGCACCGAGATAGTCATAAGGATAAGTCAGATCGGCGCGCTCGCCGATCAATCCGACCGGGACGCTGCCCATGCGCCAGCGCTTGCGGATGCGCGCGTTGAGCACCGCCGCCTCGCGACGCGGATTGGACCCGACGATCAGCATCGCGTCGGCCTTTTCGATCCCGGCAATCGTCGCGTTGAAGAGATAAGTGGCCCGGCCCCATTGCGGATCGAGCGCCGCGCCGTCCTGGCGGCAGTCGAGGTTCACGACGCCCAGCCGCGTCATGAGGTCCTTGAACGCGAAGATTTCCTCGACCGCGGCGAGATCGCCGACGATCGCCCCGACGCGCCTTGCCTCGGCCGTCTTGATCCTGGCGGCGATGGCGTCAAAGGCGTCCTGCCAGGAGGCCGGATAGAGCTGTCCGCCGTCGCGAATATAGGGCTGGTCGAGGCGCTGGGTGCGCAGCCCGTCGACCACATGACGGGTCTTGTCGGAAATCCACTCCTCGTTCACGTCGTCATTGTCGCGCGGCAGGATGCGCATGACCTCGCGGCCGCGGGTGTCGATGCGGATGGCCGAGCCGACCGCGTCCATGACATCGACCGACTCCGTCTTGTTGAGCTCCCACGGCCGCGCGGCAAACGCATAGGGCTTGGAGGTGAGCGCGCCGACCGGGCAGAGATCGACCACGTTGCCCTGCAGCTCGGAAGTCATGGCCTGCTCGAGATAGGTGGTGATCTCCGTGTCTTCGCCGCGGCCGATGGCGCCGAGCTCCGGCACGCCCGCGACCTCGGTCATGAAGCGGACGCAGCGCGTGCAATGGATGCAGCGATTCATGACGGTCTTGACCAGGACACCCACATACTTGTCCTCGACCGCGCGCTTGTTCTCCTTGAACCGGCTGGAATCGACGCCATAGGCCATGGCCTGATCTTGCAGGTCGCATTCGCCGCCCTGGTCGCAGATCGGACAGTCGAGGGGATGATTGATCAGCAGGAACTCCATCACCCCTTCGCGCGCCTTGCGCACCATCGGCGACTTGGTGCTGACTTCCGGCGGCTCACCCTTCGGCCCCGGCCGGCAGTCGCGCACTCCCCATGCGCAGGAGGCCACCGGCTTGGGGGAGCCCTTGAGCTCGACCAGGCACATGCGGCAATTGCCGGCGATCGAAAGCCCCTCATGGAAACAGAAACGGGGGATTTCCGCGCCCGCCGCCTCGCACGCCTGGAGCAGCGTGTAGTCGGGCGGGATGTCGATCTCCTTGCCGTCGACGATGAGCTTGGTCATGTCAGTTCCACTGCAGCCACAGCAACAATCCGGCAGCGAGCGCGATGCCCGCGGCCATGTCTAGCCGCACGAGCCAGGCGAGCCGCCGCAAGCACCGATCGGAGAGGGTCATCTTGCCCGTTTCCTTTCCTGCCGCGTCATGCCGGCTGCTTCGCTTTCCAGGCGGCCATGAGCTCGGACACGTCGATCCCGTCGATGGTCATGCTTTCGAGGCGACTATTGACGATCGACGCTCCCGCAAGGTTGGCCCTCTCGACCCTCAAGCCCGAGAGATTGACGTTGCGCACGCGCCAGCCTGACATGTTCAAATCGTCGAACGTGCAGCCCGACAGATTGACGTTGTGATAGGCGCCGCCGGACAAATTGACGTTTTCGTAGGTGCTGCCGGACAGGTTCACGTCGTCGTAGACCGATCCGGAAAGCTCGCTGTCGGTCACGTGCAGCCGGCGCTTCTCCTGGTGGATATTCATTGCATCCCCTGCACCACGTTCATTACTCCGCCGCGACCCGCACCGGGTCCGGATGCGGGTTGGCCGCATAATCGTCGATGCGCTGCTCGATCTCGTGGCGGAAGTGGCGAAGGAGCCCTTGCACCGGCCACGCCGCGCCGTCGCCGAACGCGCAGATCGTGTGACCCTCGATCTGGGTGGTGACTTCCATCAGCATATCGATCTCGCGCTTGTGCGCGCGGCCTTCCGCCATGCGGGTGAGCACCCGCCACATCCAGCCCATGCCCTCCCGGCAGGGCGTGCACTGACCGCAGCTCTCGTGCTTGTAGAAATAGGAGATGCGTGCCATGGCGCGGATGATGTCGGTCGACTTGTCCATCACGATCACCGCCGCGGTGCCGAGCGCCGATTTGTGCTCGCGGCAGCCGTCGAAATCCATCAGCAGGCTGTCGCACTCCCCGGCCGGAATGAGCGGCATCGACGAGCCGCCGGGAATGACGGCGAGCAGGTTGTCCCAGCCGCCGCGCACGCCGCCGGCGTGCTTGTCCACGAGCTCGTGCAGCGGAATGCCCATCGCTTCCTCGACGGTGCACGGCTTTTGCACGTGGCCGGAAATGCAGAACAGCTTCGTGCCGGTGTTGTTCGGCCGCCCGATGCTGGCGAACCAGGCTGCGCCGCGGCGCAGGATGTCGGGCACGACGGCGATCGACTCGACGTTGTTGACCGTGGTCGGGCAGCCGTAGAGGCCGACATTAGCGGGAAACGGCGGCTTCAGGCGCGGCTGGCCCTTCTTGCCTTCGAGGCTCTCCAGGAGCGCGGTTTCCTCGCCGCAGATATAGGCGCCGGCGCCGTGGTGGACGATGACATCGAAGGGGAAGTCGTGAACGTTGTTCTTGCCGATGAGCCTGGCCTCATAGGCCTGGTCCACCGCCGCCTGCAAGCGTTCGCGTTCCCTGATGAACTCGCCGCGCACGTAGATGTAGCAGGTGTTGGCGCCCATCGCGAAGCCGGCGAACAGACAGCCCTCGACCAGGAGGTGCGGATCGTGCCGCATGATCTCGCGGTCCTTGCACGTGCCGGGCTCGGATTCGTCGGCGTTGACGACGAGATAATGCGGCCGGCCGTCGGTATGCTTGGGCATGAACGACCATTTGAGCCCGGTCGGGAACCCGGCGCCGCCGCGCCCGCGCAGCCCCGACGCCTTCACCTCGTTGATGACCCAGTCGCGCCCCTTTTCCAGGAGGGCCTTGGTGCCGTCCCAGGCGCCGCGCGCGCGCGCGCCTTCCAGGCCCCAGTCGTGCAGGCCGTAGAGGTTGGTGAAGATGCGATCCTTGTCTTCCAGCATCACGACCGCCTGTTTGCCGACGCATCGCCGACGGGCGGTTTCGGCACCGCCTCGTGCACATTCGCTGCCTCGCCCGGCTTCTTGGCGTCGCCGTCGCTGAGCGCCGGCTCGTGCCGCTCGCTACCGTTCCCGCGCGCGTAGAGGTTGGGATCGCTGAGCGTGGTCGGACCTCCCACCGGAGCGGAGAACTGGCGCTCGACCTGGGGCCCCGGCACGACCGTCTTGCCGGCTGAGAGGTCAGTCAGAATTTGGATGAAAGTATCAGGCGTAAGGTCTTCATAATAATCGGCATTTATCTGCGCCACGGGCGCGTTCACGCAGGCGCCGAGGCATTCGACCTCGACCCACGAAAGCTTGCCGTCGTCGGTGGCGTGCATCTGCTCGCCGATCCTCTCGTGGCAGAGCTTGATCAGCTTGTCGGCTCCCCGCAGCACGCAGGGCGTGGTGCCGCAAAGCTGCACGTGGAATTTTCCGACCGGCTCGAGATTGAACATGGTGTAGAAGGTCGCGACCTCGAGGGCACGTATCTTCGGCATGCCGAGAAGATCGGCGACGTGCTCGATCGCCTTCTGCGGCAGCCAGCCGCCGGCCTGCTCCTGCGCGCGCCACAGGATCAGCAGGATCGCGGAGGCCTGCCGCCCTTCCGGGTATTTGGCGATCTGCCGCTTGGCCCAATCGAGATTCTCCGCCGTGAAGGCGAAGCTCTTGGGCTGGAGCGCGGGCTCGGCGAGGCGGCGGACTGCCATCAGCGGTCAACCTCCCCGAACACGATGTCGAGCGAGCCGAGGATCGCCGAGATGTCGGCGAGCATGTAGCCCTTGCAGAGGAAATCCATGGCCGCGAGGTGCGGGAAACCGGGCGCGCGAATCTTGCATTTGTAGGGTTTGTTGCCGCCGTCGGCGATCAGGTAGACGCCGAACTCGCCCTTGGGCGCCTCGACCGCGGCGTAGACCTCGCCCGCGGGCACATGGAAGCCCTCGGTGTAGAGCTTGAAGTGATGGATGAGCGCCTCCATGGAGCGCTTCATCTCGGCCCGCTTGGGCGGCACGATCTTGTTGTCCGCCACGTGAACCGGCCCCTCCCCTTCCGCCGAGCGCAGCTTGTCCAGGCACTGCTTCATGATCTTGATCGACTGGCGCATCTCCTCCATGCGGATGCAGTAGCGGTCGTAATTGTCGCCGTTCTTGCCGATCGGGATGTCGAAGTCGAACTCCGCATAGCATTCGTAGGGCTGCGCCTTGCGCAAGTCCCAGGCCGCACCGGAGCCGCGCACCATCACACCGGAAAATCCCCAGGCCCACGCATCCGCCAGCGTGACCACCCCGACGTCGACATTGCGCTGCTTGAAGATGCGGTTATCGGTGAGCAGCTCCTCGAGGTCGTCGCAGACCCCGAGGAACGGATCGCAGAACGCCCAGATGTCGTCGATCAGCTTCGGCGGCAGATCCTGATGCACGCCGCCGATGCGGAAGTAGGCAGCGTGCATGCGGCTGCCGGAGGCGCGCTCGTAGAACCCCATCAGTTTTTCGCGTTCCTCGAAGCCCCACAGCGGCGGTGTAAGCGCACCGACATCCATGGCCTGCGTGGTGACGTTGAGCAGGTGCGACAGCAGCCGCCCGATCTCGCAGTACAGCACGCGGATGAGTTGCGCGCGGCGCGGGACTCCGAGACACAGCAGCTTCTCCGCCGCGAGGCAGAAGGCGTGCTCCTGATTCATCGGCGCGACGTAGTCGAGCCGGTCGAAATACGGGATCGCCTGCAGATAGGTCTTGTGCTCGATGAGCTTCTCGGTGCCGCGATGCAGGAGCCCGATATGGGGATCGACGCGCTCGACCACCTCGCCGTCGAGGTCCAACACCAGGCGCAACACCCCGTGTGCCGCCGGGTGTTGCGGCCCGAAATTCATGGTGAAGCTGCGCAGGTCCGTTTCCGCCATGCCTATCGCCGCTCGCTATGCGCCATCGGCCAGTCGCGACTTTGCCGACCGGATCGCTTCGCCTTCCGCACCACCCGCGAATTGAACTTGTCCCAGGCCACGACGTAACGCCGACGACGGCCATCGCCGATGCATCGAGCCCATCGTGAGCCTTCGCCCCGAAGGTAAGCGAGGCGGGCTTGAACGTGCCCTTCCATGTCATGAGCCCTTCGCATCTGAGGGCTTCCCGGCGGCCGCCTTCTCGTCCCCCGGCAGGCCGTAGCCCGGGCCTTCCCAGGGTGAGAGGAAATCGAAATTGCGGAATTCCTGCGTGAGTTGCACCGGCTCGTACACGACCCGCTTCTGCTCGTCGTCGTAGCGCACCTCGACGAAGCCGGTCAGGGGAAAATCCTTGCGCAGCGGATGGCCCTCGAAGCCGTAATCCGTGAGAAGCCGGCGCATATCCGGATGGCCAGTAAAAACCACGCCGTAAAGATCGTAGGTCTCGCGCTCGAACCAATTGGCGCCCGGGAAGATATCGATGATCGAAGGAACCGGCGTGGTCTCGTCGATCTCGATCTTGATCCGAACGCGCAGGTTCTGCTTGGGCGAAAGCAAGTGGTAGACGACGTCGAAGCGCCTTTCGCGCGCGGGCCAGTCGACCGCGGTGATGTCGATCAGGCTCCAGAACTGGCAACGCCCGTCGTCGCGAAGGAAGCTGACGACCTTTACGATGTCGGGCGCGACGGCGGAGAGGGTCAGCTCGCCGTGCTCGACCCGATGGCCCGTGACCGAGCCCGGCAACGCGCCGGCGACGATGTCGCCGAGTTTATCGAGCATTTCATCCATCGCGCGAAATCCATCAGCGCTCGATCGTTCCGGTGCGGCGGATTTTCTTCTGCAGCAGCAGCACCCCGTAGAGCAGGGCCTCGGCGGTGGGCGGACATCCCGGGACGTAGATGTCGACTGGAACGATGCGGTCGCAGCCGCGCACGACCGAGTAGGAATAGTGATAATAGCCGCCGCCGTTCGCGCACGAGCCCATGGAGATGACGTAGCGCGGCTCCGGCATCTGGTCGTAGACCTTGCGCAGCGCGGGCGCCATCTTGTTCGTCAGGGTTCCGGCCACGATCATGACGTCCGATTGGCGGGGCGACGCGCGCGGAGCAAAGCCGAAGCGTTCCGCGTCATAGCGCGGCATCGACATCTGCATCATCTCGACTGCGCAGCAGGCCAGCCCGAACGTCATCCACATCAGCGAGCCGGTCCGCGCCCAGGTGATGAGATCGTCGCTCGCGGTGACGAGGAAGCCTTTGTCCGCCAATTGCTCGTTCAAGCCCGTGAAATAACCGTCATCCGCGCCTGCGGGCTTGCCGCGTCGCGGATCGGTGAGGCCCTTCGCGGGCAGGGCGACGACGCGCTCTAGTCCCATTCAAGCGCTCCTTTCCGCCACTCATATATGAAGCCGACGGTCAGGACGCCAAGGAAGACCATCATGGACCAATAGCCGTAGAGTCCGATGTCTCCCAAGGAGACCGCCCAGGGAAACAGGAAGCTCATTTCGAGGTCGAAGATGATGAACAGGATAGCCACAAGGTAGAAGCGCACGTCGAATTTCATGCGGGCATCGTCGAAGGCGTTGAACCCGCACTCGTAGGCGGAAAGCTTCTCGGGATCGGGGGCCTTGTAGGCGATGACGAATGGCACGACCAGCAGCACCAGGCCGATGCCGAGCGCCACCGCGATGAAGACGACCAGCGGGAGGTAGTCCAGCAATAGTTCGTGCATCGGCGACCTCACCTCCCACGCTCCGCCCCGCACGGACATCCCGGTCCCCGCGCCGCGCGGCCAAGCTACCGTAGGTGCTCGCGAAATCGCCCTTGTCACAGATCGGATTCGTTCCAAGGACGAGCCCAAGGGCAGCCTTAGCGCAGTGCACAATGGGTGGCAAGGCGGGGCTTCGCCGCGCCTCCCGCTGCGGCCCGCGATCGGACTCGGCTTGAATGTCGCGCTCGCCTAGCGTGGTGGTTCAGAAGTCTGCATCATTCTCGCGGAGAGTCCGAAATGCGGACTTCTGGACCAAAGCCACACTAGATCAATAAGTTGCTAGTGTCCTTCGATTCCGAAGTTCGCAAACGAGGGTGCCGCTTAATGATGCGAACTTCGGAATCGGGACGTAGAGTCCTGCCTCGAAAGGGCGGAAAACCGTGGAGAGGGCGATATGCAACGCAAGGTCATGATCTCGTGCGCGGTCACCGGATCGGCGGACACCCCGGCGCGCAACGCCGCCGTGCCGGTGACCCCCGAGCAGATCGCCCAATCCGCGATCGATGCGGCGAAAGCTGGCGCGGCCATCGTTCACATCCACGTGCGCGATCCGAAGACCACGCGACCGAGCATGGAACTCGCTCTTTACAAGGAGGTCGTGGACCGGATCAGGGAAGACGGCACCGACGTCCTCATCAACCTCACCACCGGGCCGGGCGCGCGCTTCGTCCCGGGCGAGGATGACCCGCAAAAGCCCGGACCGGGAACGACCATCAAGACCCCGGCCGAGCGCGTGCGCCATGTCGTCGCGCTCAAACCCGACATCTGCAGTCTCGACATGGGCAGCATGAATATGGGCCCGCACGTCTTCGTCAACACGCCGACGCACCTCGAGGCCATGGCGATCGCCATCCGCGATGCCGGCGTGCTGCCGGAGCTCGAAGTGTTCGAGACCGGCCATCTCCTACTCGCCAAGCGTCTGCTGGAGACCGGCCACGTCAAGCCACCCGGGATGTTCCAGATCTGCCTCGGCATCGCCTGGGCGCAACCTGCCACGCCGGAGGCGATGAACTACATGCGAAGCCTGCTGCCCCCGAACTCGCCGTGGTTCGCGTTCGGCATTTCGCTGCACCAATTTCCGATGGTGGCGCAGACCGTGCTGCTCGGCGGCCATCCGCGGGTCGGCCTCGAAGACAACATCTACCTCGAGAAGGGCAAGCTTGCGCCGAGCAACGCGGCGCTGGTGGAGAAGGCGGCCAAGATCATCGAGATCCTCGGCGATGTCGTCGCCACTCCCACGGACGCCCGCGCGATGCTGGGAATGCAAGCCGCGACACGCTAATGCCCCAAACCCGAAATGCGCGCACGCCCTCCGGCAAATGCGATCGCGAACTTCGGGTTCAAAAGGGACACGAGAATCATAGCGTCGCTGGTAGTCCTCAGAATCGAACGTGCGCATCCGAACGTGGCGCTCGCGCCGACGAGCTTCGGAATCGGACCACTCGCCGGGCGATGCGGAACCGTCGGCGGCAGTGGCATTGCCGATGCGCGGTGCGATCCAGCGCTATGCGATGTACCAAACGGCTGCGGCGATGAGGAGAAGTATCACGAGGCACAATAGGATCAACACCAGGAACCGCTGTAGCGCGTCATGCGAGGTAATTCCTTTCCATTCGTCCATCTTTGGTTTCCCCAAGCGGAGTCCTTGTCCGCATGGTATCAGGAATTGCGAAGGCTGCGCACTTGGCTGATGCGGCACGAGTCTTGCGCGTGGCCGCGTCAGTTTGCGCGCGCGCCGAAAGCCACGAAGGGACAAGGTCGAAAAGTTGAATCGCGTGCGGTCGGCGAGTCGAATCGCAACGCGGGAAGGAGAGCTGAATGCTTGATGCGACTGGCGGGAGCGACGGGGCTCGAACCCGCGACCTTCGGCGTGACAGGCCGACGCTCTAACCAACTGAGCTACGCCCCCGCGGGCGCCGTGCGGAGTTAAATACCCGCCTGCGCCGAGTCAAGGCGCGCCGCGAAAAGCCCGATCCCACGGGCGAATCAGGGGCTTCACCGGAGTCTGACACCCATTGAGAGCCCGTCATTGGCTCATTTCCGCCGATCGGCATTGAAAAAACCCGCATTTTTCGCCAATAAGTCATGGTCAGACCCTATCCGAATCGTCTAATTCCAGAGCGTGAAGGGTGGCTTTGAGGCCACCCTCTACAACCAGGAGGGCCAGCCATGGCAGCGAAGAAACCGGGTGCACAGACCACCGTGACCCTGAAGCATCTCGCCGCAAATCTCTCAGAATCTCATGAAATGTCGAAGAAGCAGACCGAGGCCGTCCTTGGCGACCTTGTAGGTTTGGTGACCAAGCATCTCAAGAAAGGCGACCGCATCCGCATCGGCGGCCTCGGTATCTTGGTGGTGCGCAAGCGCGCCGCCCGCATGGGACGCAATCCTGCGACCGGCGAGCCGATTCAGATCAAGGCCAGCAAGAAAGTCGCCTTCCGCCCGGCCAAGGAACTCAAGGAAGCGGTGTGACCGCATGCCCCGGTTGGTTGCGGGCAACCTGTCATACGCCACCGCCGCAGCACGTCGGCGGCCCGCTCGAAGGCCGCCGGCGCACCTTTGCTGGAATGCCGGAATCGTGAAGCGGCGGCTTGCGCGATGCGCGCTCATGCGATCCGCGCGTGTGTCGCTTCGCTCAGTCGCTCGCGCCGGACAATGTCCGAACAGCGCTCTCGGAGACTTCGGCGAACTCGCAATTGTTCGCAACGCGTATCCAGGAGTCCCGCAGCTTGACGAATAGGATGCGCGTGTGTTCGTCGTCGGCTTCCTCGGCGCAGGCGGCGCAATCGGCCGCCTTCGCCCAAGCCTCCCTCGCCAACATGATCGTCCTCCCCCGCCGCCGGCGCGCGGCCACGACTTGCAACGTCGGGCGGCCACGCGAGTTCCGCAATCTGTGCAGGGTGCGCGGCGGAGCCACGATTGTGAAGACTGGTGGGCGGTGACGGACTCGAACCGCCGACATCCTGCGTGTAAAGCAGGCGCTCTACCAACTGAGCTAACCGCCCTCGCGCCACCCTTATCGCTGCACGGCGCGGGGAGGCAAGCGGCTTCGGCGCGCCATTGCCGGCGACCGGCAGGTGACTTCACCCGCATCCCCATGATTGCCTCGACATGCCGGCTGGCATCTCGACGGGCGAGGAATTCCCGCAGCCTCGGCGCAAGAAGCTGGGGCGCCATCACCGGCGCGCCCAGCCACTCGCGGAGCGTGCTGACCCCCAGGATCAGCTCGCGGTGCGCCCTGCATTCTTCGGCGGATGGAAGCCGGCCCCGAGCGAGTCCTTCTCGCACATATAGGCGCCCTGCTTGGTGTGGCCGTAGCTCTGGCTGCCGCTGGCGTGGTAGACGTTCGACCTCAAATTGACCCAGACCACCGTATCGCCCGGGCAGTTCGCCCTGGCCTCGGCCTCGGTCTCGTACTGATCCTTGCCCGCCGTGGCCGCGGCGGGAATTGGCAAGCCGCGGCATTCCGCCACGAAAACGCGCTTGGTTTTGCCGCTTGCCCGGATCGAGGCCTTGTTCGCGCTCCATTCGTCATTGCATTGCCTGGCTGTCTTCTGTTGCGCGACGGCGGACTGCGAAAACGCCAGCGAGCCTGCCAGCGCCGCACACGCGACTGCCATAGTGAAGGTCGGTTTCATCACACATCTCCGGGAAAAGCCTCGCCAGACGCTTCGGACGAAAGCATCGGCGGGAACGAACTGCCGCGTTTGGCGGCTGCATGGCCCGCAGCCTCAACCGGCAGCGCCGTGAATGTTCTCTTTTTGTTCTCAAAATGTCAAGAACGAATATAGAACACGCCGGAGCAAAAAAAGCGGCGCCGGTAGGCGCCGCCTTTTAAGCGATTTCATCCGCCGGCGCGGAGATCAATGCGCGGTGAGCACCGAAGAATCGGCCTCGACGGCGGGCTCCGTGGTGACCGAGGTCTCGGTCGGCTTGGCCTTCTCCTCGTCCCATTCGATCGGCTCGGGCTTGCGCGTCAGGGCACGCGCGAGCACCTCGTCCATGCGCGACACCGGAACGATGTCGAGGCCCTTCTTGATGCTGTCGCTGATCTCGACGAGGTCCTTGGCGTTCTCTTCCGGGATCAGCACCGTCTTCATGCCGCCGCGCGAGGCGGCGAGCAGCTTTTCCTTCAAGCCACCGATCGGCAGCACGCGGCCGCGCAACGTGATCTCGCCGGTCATGGCGACGTCGCGATACACCGGAATGCCGGTCATCACCGACACGATCGCGGTCACCATGGCGACACCGGCCGAGGGACCATCTTTCGGCGTGGCACCCTCCGGCACGTGCACGTGGATGTCCTTCTTGTCGAACCGCGGCGGCTCGATACCGAAGGCGACTGCGCGCATGCGCACGTAGGATGCCGCGGCCGAGATCGATTCCTTCATCACGTCGCGAAGATTGCCGGTGACCGTCATCTTGCCCTTGCCGGGCATCATGGCGCCTTCGATGGTGAGCAGTTCGCCGCCGACGTCGGTCCACGCCAACCCAGTGACGACGCCGACCTGGTCCTCGTCCTCGACCTCGCCGTAGCGGTACTTCGGCACGCCGAGATAGTCCGCGACGGTCTTGGCCTCGACCGTGATCGACTTCTTCTTCGACAGCGTCAGCTCTTTCACCGCCTTGCGGATCAGGTTGGAGAGCTCGCGCTCGAGATTGCGCACGCCCGCCTCCCGCGTATAGCGGCGGATCAAGAGCAACAGCGCCTCGTCGTCGATCGCCCACTCCTTGGCATCGAGGCCGTGCTTGGTGATTGCATGCGGGATCAAATGCTTGCGCGCGATCTCGACCTTTTCGTCCTCGGTGTAGCCGGCGATGCGGATGATCTCCATTCGGTCCATCAGGGGCGGCGGGATGTTGAGCGTGTTGGCCGTCGTGATGAACATCACGTTGGAGAGATCGTAATCGACCTCGAGGTAATGATCGTTGAAGGTATGGTTCTGCTCGGGATCGAGCACCTCGAGCAGCGCCGAGGAGGGATCGCCGCGGAAGTCGGCGCCCATCTTGTCGACCTCGTCGAGCAGGAACAGCGGGTTCGACGACTTCGCCTTGCGCATCGACTGAATGATCTTGCCCGGCATCGAGCCGATATATGTGCGGCGGTGGCCGCGGATCTCGGCCTCGTCGCGCACGCCGCCGAGCGACACCCGCACGAAGTCGCGGCCGGTGGCGCGGGCAATCGACTTGCCTAGCGAGGTCTTGCCCACGCCGGGCGGTCCGACGAGGCACAGGATCGGGCCGGTCAGCTTGTTGGCGCGCTGCTGGACCGCGAGATATTCGACGATCCGCTCCTTGACCTTCTCCAGGCCGAAGTGATCGTTGTCGAGGATCTCCTGGGCAAGCGCGAGGTCCTTCTTGACCTTGGTCTTCTTGTTCCAGGGGATCGAGAGCAGCCAGTCGAGATAATTGCGCACCACCGTCGCCTCGGCCGACATCGGCGACATCTGGCGCAGCTTCTTGAGTTCGTGGGTGGCCTTCTCGCGCGCCTCCTTCGAGAGCTTGGTCTTCTTGATCTTGTCCTCGATCTCGGCGAGCTCGTCCTTGCCTTCCTCGTCGCCGAGCTCCTTCTGGATCGCCTTCATCTGCTCGTTGAGGTAGTACTCGCGCTGGGTCTTCTCCATCTGGCGCTTGACCCGCGTGCGGATACGCTTCTCGACCTGCAGCACCGAGATCTCGCTTTCCATCAGGCCGAGCACCTTTTCGAGCCGCTCGGTGACGGACGGGGTCTCCAGGATCAGCTGCTTGTCGGGAATCTTGACGGCGAGATGCGAAGCCACGGTATCCGCGAGCTTGGCGTAGTCCTCGATCTGCTGAACCACGCCCACCACTTCCGGGGACACCTTCTTGTTGAGCTTCACATAGTTCTCGAACTCGTTGACGACCGAACGCGCGAGCGCCTCGGCCTCCACCTGCTCGCCGGTGGAATCCGCGAGCACGATGGCATCGGCCTCGTAGTACTCGGTTCGTGCGGTGTAGCGCTCGACCTTGGCGCGTGCGGCGCCCTCGACCAGCACCTTGACGGTGCCGTCGGGCAGCTTGAGCAGTTGCAGCACGCTCGCAAGCGTCCCGATCTCATAGATCGAGTCGGTCGCCGGATCATCGTCGGAGGCGTTCTTCTGCGTTGCGAGCAGAATGAACGTGTCGGAGCGCATCACCTCCTCGAGCGCCTTGATCGATTTTTCGCGCCCGACGAAAAGCGGGACGATCATGTGCGGGAAGACGACGATGTCGCGCAGCGGCAATACCGGATAAGCCCGGCTCTCGCCAGGGATGAGCGGTGGTTTTGGCTTCGCGCTGGTCATGGCCCCAAGTCCTTGTTGTTGTGCCCCTCGCCCGTGACCCGCCGATGCGGCGTCATGGTCGAGTGCAGAGGTGGGCCGGGAAGGGAACGCGGTCGGTCCAACAGGACGGCTCAGGAGAACCGCGCGCCGCAGGGTGGGTACGAAAACCCTCCCCGGAGAATCTCGATAGATATTTCGTACGCCTTTTGCTTCGCACGCAATAGGTGGCGACGGGTGGCGCCGGAGTCAAGTAAACCCGAAAATTCAAGCAAATAGCGGCGCTGTGATGGCCGGCGGGGGCGGCGATGAACGAATCGGCCAGGCCCGAGCCGCGCCTTGTAGTTGCAGAGCCCTCAGGCGCTCGCGTCGCCGGTACGGTCGGCGCGGTCGGCATAGATGTAGAGCGGCCGCGCGGTGCCCTCGACCACCTCCTTCGAGATCACGACCTCCTCGACGCCTTCCAGGCTCGGCAGGTCGAACATGGTGTCGAGCAGGATGCCCTCCATGATCGAACGCAGTCCGCGCGCACCGGTCTTGCGGTCGATGGCCTTGCGGGCGATGGCGCCCAGCGCCTCCTCCGCCAGCGTGAGGTCGATCGACTCCATCTCGAACAGCCGCTGGTACTGTTTGACCAGCGCGTTCTTGGGCTGAGTGAGAATGAGCTTGAGCGAGGGCTCGTCGAGGTCCTCGAGCGTGGCGACCACGGGCAGCCGACCGACGAATTCCGGGATCAAGCCATATTTCAAGAGATCCTCGGGCTCGACCTCGCGGAAAATCTCGCCGGCCTTGCGATCCTCCGGCGCCAGCACCTTGGCGCTGAACCCGATCGAGGTGGCTCGCCCGCGAGCGGATATGATCTTCTCGAGTCCGGCGAAAGCGCCGCCGCACACGAACAGGATGTTGGTGGTGTCGACCTGCAGGAATTCCTGCTGCGGATGTTTGCGTCCGCCCTGCGGCGGCACCGACGCGATGGTGCCTTCCATGATCTTGAGCAGCGCCTGCTGCACGCCTTCGCCCGACACGTCGCGCGTGATCGACGGATTGTCGGATTTGCGGCTGATCTTGTCGATCTCGTCGATATAAACGATGCCGCGCTGCGCGCGCTCGACGTTGTAGTCGGCGGACTGCAGCAGCTTGAGGATGATATTCTCGACGTCCTCGCCGACATAGCCGGCCTCGGTCAGGGTGGTCGCATCCGCCATGGTGAAGGGCACGTCGAGGATGCGCGC
>JBAUOM010000158.1:0-1836 GCA_049579765.1 Xanthobacteraceae bacterium | reverse complement strand
AGCGCGCATTGCGGGCAGAAATAAAGCTCGAGCGGAAACCGGTCTTCCGGCTCCTGCAATTGCTGCGCGGTGAGCAGCGCATTGGCGAGCGGCACGCGTCCGAGGTCGAGCACCTGCATGAGGCCGGCGTGACCGCAGGACCGGCAACCGGTTCGATGTTCGCGGCGCGAGCGCTCTTCGCCCACCGCGCTTACCACCGCTTCCACGGAGGGGCTTCGGACAACCAAAGCCGCTCGAGCCCCTGCTTGTCGCGCAGCGTGTCCATGCACTGCCAGAAGCCCTCGTGCCGGTAGGCGGCGAGTTGTCCGTCACCGGTCAGGCGTTCGAGCAGATCGACCTCGAGCACGTCGTCGTCCTTGCTCAGGTATTTGAGGACCTCGGGCTCCATCACCATGAAACCGCCGTTGATCCAGGCGTTCTCGGCTACGCGCTTTTCGGCGAAGTCGACGACCTTGTCGCCGTCGAAGACGATATTGCCGAAGCGTGCAAGCGCCCGCACCGCGGTCACGGTGGCGAGCTTTCCATGGCTCCTGTGAAAGGCCAACAGATGATCGAGCGGCACGTCGGAGACGCCGTCGCCGTAGGTGAGCATGAAGGTGGCATCGCCGATGAACGGCGCCAGGCGGCGGACGCGGCCGCCGGTGAGCGTCTCGAGCCCGGTGTCGACGAGATGGATCTTCCAGCTCTCCTGATGGCGTCGTCGCCGCTCCACCGTTCCGGCACCGAGGTCGATGGTGAGGTCGCTCGCCATGTCGGCGAATTGCAGGAAGAAGTTCTTCACCACCTCGGCCTTGTAGCCGAGCGCAAGCACGAACTCCTCGAATCCGTACGCGGCATAGAACTTCATGATGTGCCAGAGGATCGGATGCTGACCGATCTGCACCATCGGCTTCGGGATGCTGACCGTCTCTTCGGCGAGCCTGGTGCCGAAGCCGCCGGCCAGGATAACGACCTTCATGCTGTCCCCCGCAACGGCATTCGCTCGTCGGCCGGCGCTTGGAGCCGCTCGGAAAACAGGTCGATCTGCCGGCGCGTGACCGCGCCGACGTCGTCTCCGTTCCAGAACGCCCGATACCAATCCGCGGTCCAGGTCACGGACTCATCGAAGGAGAGCAGCGGCCGCCAGCCCAGGAGCGAACGGGCGCGCGTGGCGTCGAGGGTAAGAAACGACGCCTCGTGCGGATGCTCGGCGGCGTCGTGCCGCCAGCCGGGCCGCCCGCCCCAGCGGCTGGTGAACGTCTGGACCAGGTCCGAGACCGAGCGGAAGCTTTCCGCGTCGGGGCCGAAGTTGAGCGCGGTCGGTGCGGATTCCGGAGCGGTCGCCATGGCCTGCGCCAGCAGCAGGTAGCCCGCCAGCGGATCGAGCACGTGCTGCCATGGGCGCACCGCTTGCGGGTAGCGCAGTGCAACGGGTTGTCCCGTCTCGAAAGCCTCGACGATATCGCGCACGACCCGGAACGGTGACCAATCCCCGCCGCCGATGACGTTGCCGGCACGCGCCGTCGCGACGCGGCACGCGCCGCCGAAGAAGCACCGGCGGAAGGAATCGGTGACGAGCTCGGCGCAGGCCTTGGAGTTGCTGTAGGGATCGTGACCGCCGAGGCGATCCTCCTCGCTGAAGGGCCGGCCGGCGCCGTCGTTGGCATAGACCTTGTCGCTCGTCACCACGACGACGGCGCGAAGGCTTCGCACCGCGCGCGCCGCCTGCAGCACGTTCGCGGTTCCCATCACGTTGGTGGCGTAGGTTCCGAGCGGATCGGTATAGGACGGGCGCACCAGCGCCTGGGCGGCCATGTGGATGAGGATGTCGGGCTCGCACGCCGCGAGCGCCTGCGC
>JBAUOM010000157.1:0-1753 GCA_049579765.1 Xanthobacteraceae bacterium | reverse complement strand
AGATAGGCGCGGTCGTTGTCGTCGAGGCCGCCCTGGCCGACGGCTCGGACGAGCGTCCGCGTCAGCTCGGCGCGCGTCTCCGGGCTGAGCGGGCGCGCACCTGCGGGAGCAATCCCGACCGTGTCGGACGGCGGCGTACCCTGGTTGGCAGTCGCCGGGCCCGGAGCCGGTCGCAACAGCAGATCGACGAAGTACTCCACGGGCGCGTTCGTCGACGCCGCGTTCGTGTCGCCGCGCGCTGCGGCACTGACCGCCGTCGCGGCTCCGGCAGCGACGTTGGCGGTCGCACCGGCGGCGTAAAAGCCGATAAGGCCGGCAATGGCGGCCGAGGCCACGACGCCGATGGCCCAGACCAGCATCCCCTCGGCGGCATCGCGGAATGTCGTCTCGCCGATCACTCCGTCATAGGCCGGGCTGCGCAAGCGGCCCGCCAGATATCCGCCGGTCGCGAAACCCATGGCCTGCGCCATCACGAGCCAGACCGCCGCCGCCACCGTAAGCGTCGTGGCCGACGGTCCCGACCCGTAGGGCGAGGCGAACGACAGTCCGATGCCCGAGCCGAGCGCGATAATGATCAACGTGACGGCGACCGCGGCGAATGCGCCGGCAATGGCGGCGCTCCAGGAGAACGGCGTTCGGCTCGCGTCGGTGTTCGCGGGAACGACGACGTCGCGTTCGATGATGGTCGTATCGGTCATGGATAGCTCCTGCGCGCAAGTTCTCTCGCTCGGGGAGCCGCGCGTTGCCTTGGATTCTTCACAGACCTTCAACAATCCTGCCGGTATTGAGTTCCGTTGGGACGGCCGATGCCCGGTCGCGTCTCGCGGAGGTGTGGGGGCAAGTGCCATGCCGGCGCGTGGGAACCAGGGTCTGCGGCAGCGGGTTCTGATGGGTCATCCATCAGGAGAGCGCCCATGGGATCAGAGCCGGGAGCCAGGCCGAGACCTGCGCCGCAGGAGGCGCCGGATTCGCTGCCCAAACGCGACGAAGGAACCGACGTCATGCCGAACGACGTGAGGCGTACCGGTCCTTCGCGCCGCGCGCCGCCGGATTCGTTGCCGCCGACGGAAGAGCAGTCGATCGACCGCACCGAGGAGGGCCCGCACCGCAAGGGATGAATTCCCGGTCGTGCCGTGCCACGATCGGACGGGATGGAATCGCTCGCCCATTGGTTTTCTCCCTTCGGGCGCATGGCCCCGAAACCCTTCGCGCGCCGCGTGCTGGTGGTGTACGGCGCGGCCCTGCTCTCGCAGATCCTGATGTCCCCGCCGGTGATGCTTCTGGCCGGGCTCGTGCCGTTCGCGCTGGTGCAGGCGCTCGCGAGCTGGGCTTGGCTTTGCCTGCACGCGAAGCGCCTGCGGGACGCCGGCCACGACATCGGCCCGGCGCTCGCCATTGCGGGCCTTTACGCGCTCGCGATCGCTTTGCTCTTGCTGATGGTCGCGCTGCTCCCGCCGCTCGCCGATACCGGGCAGACGGCGGAAGGAGGCGCGGCGGATATTCTCGTCGTGTCCCGGCTCATTGCCGTCGCGACCGGTGACCCCGCGCTCGGGCTCTTCGCCTATGTCGCGGCGGGGATGCTCGCGCTCATTGTCACACCCATGGTGATCGCGATCGCCTTTTCGATTTGGGCCGGGACGCGCCGCCACGCGCTGTCGGCCGCGGCACCGTCGTGATGCGTCATTGCGCCTCCTCGGCGTTCTGCTAATCGAGACGTGCGATGCTGCATTTTGCCTATGGGTCGAACATGAGC
>JBAUOM010000156.1:0-2766 GCA_049579765.1 Xanthobacteraceae bacterium | reverse complement strand
CTGCCGTCCCGATCCCGCCAGATTCGAGGCCACCTTCGGCGTCGGCGGCGCCCCCGGCGCGGCCTATGTCTTCTGCCGCGAGACGGTCGAGCCCGGCCACGCCCTCCATGCCCGCATGTTCGCTCCCGGGATGGGCGTCCCCGAGGACCCGGCGACCGGATCGGCGGCCGCCGCCCTTGCCGGCATGCTCGCGGCGCAGCTGCCCGACGGCAGCCACGCCATCGCGATCGAACAGGGCTACGAAATGGGCCGGCCGAGCCTGATCCGCCTCGCCATGGTGGTCGCGGCCGGACGTCTCGCGTCCGGCTCGATCGGCGGCGACGCCGTCATCGTGACCGAGGGAACGCTCGAGGCATGAGCGCGATCACCATCGTGCCGGTCGAGCGGCTCGAGCTCGCCTTTGCGCCGCGGCCGTGGCCGTTCGCGCGCGAGCGTCGCGCCGAGATCGACGCGTATTTCGAGGCGCTGCGGCGCGCCAACCCGGCGCTTTGGAACGGCCGCGTGCTGATGCTGCACGAGCATGCCATCGCGGGGGCGGTATTCCGCGGCGCATATCTCGAGACCGATTTCGCCAGCATGCTGGCATGGCGCGAATGGGATTCGCCCGACGCCGGCATCAAGAACTGCTTTGCCATGGGCGCCTTGCGCGGCAGCGACGGAGCGTTCGTGCTCGGGGTCATGGGCGCGCATACCGCCAATGCCGGCCGCATCTACTTCCCCGCCGGATTGCCCGACTTGAACGACGTCGTGGGTGGGCGCGTCGACCTCGTGCGCAACGTCATGCGCGAGGTCGGCGAGGAGACCGGCCTCGGCGGCGAGGATTTCGAGGCGGAGCAGGGCTGGATCACGGTGCTGGCGGGACCGCGCATCGCGCAAGTCAAAATGCTGCGCGCCCGCGCCACCGCGGCCGCCCTGCGCGAGCGCATCCTCGCCCATCTCGCGCGCGAGCGGGAGCCCGAGCTCGCCGATGTCCGCATCGTGCGCGGTCCCGCCGACTTCGATCCGATGATGCCGCCGTTCGTCACCGCGTTGCTCGCCCATGTCTGGAGCGGAGCGTCGGGGTAAGCGCCATGCTGCCGTCGAAATGGCTGAAGCGGTTTCGTATCGACCATCCCGGCCGGTTCCGGCTCGCCGCCTTCGATCCCGGGGATACCTGCGGGCTCGATCTCGACAAGGCCGAGGCCAAGGCGATGCTCGCGGACGACATCGCGCGCCTCGCCCGCTTGCAGCAGCGCCTCTATGCCGATGGCCGATGGGCGTTCCTGATCGTGCTGCAAGGAATGGACGCCTCCGGCAAGGACGGCGTCATCCGCCACGTCATGACCGGCCTCAACCCGCAGGGTTGCAGCGTGCACGCCTTCAAGGCGCCGAGCGAGGAGGAGCTGGCGCACGATTTCCTCTGGCGCGCGGCCATTCGAGTGCCGGAGCGCGGACGCATCGGCATCTTCAACCGCTCGCACTACGAAGAGGTGCTGGTGGTGCGGATGCATCCGGAATTGCTGGCGCGCCAGAAGCTTCCCTCCGAGCTCCTCGGCAAGAACATCTGGCGGCAGCGCTTCGAGGACATCGGCGAATTCGAGCGGCATCTCGCCCGCAACGGCGTGGCCGTCGCCAAGTTCTTCCTCCACATCTCCAAAGGGGAGCAGCGCAAGCGTCTGCTGGACCGGGTGGACGAGCCGGCCAAGCGCTGGAAGTTCTCCATGACCGACATCGCCGATCGCAAGCTGTGGCGCCGGTACATGGCGGCCTACGAGGACATGATCCGCGCAACCAGTCGTCCCTCGGCGCCGTGGTACGTGGTGCCGGCCGACGACAAATGGTTCGCACGGCTGATGGTGGCACGCGCCATGCTCGAGACCCTGGACGGGCTCGCTCTGCAATTCCCGAAGGTCCGAGGCCCCGCGCTGAAGGAGCTGCAGAAGGTCCGCGCAGCGCTGCTGGTGGAAGGCCGCCGCGAGCGCGGGCATGGGGGCAAGCGGGGATCGAAATCCGCGGGCCGCTGACGGGATGCGGCCTGGAGAAAACGTCAGTGTTGCTGTCCTGGTGTGGCGGCATTCCTACCGGCATTGCCGCGAGACCTTCGTAGCAACGTCAAATCCGAAGCCGCACCGGAGTCATCGAGCGCGGCCGAACATCGATTCCAGCTTGCGAAGCGGGCCGCTCTTCCGCTAGAACGCCGTGCCATGACGAGGGCGAATGTGATGCCGACGCGCCGCGATGTCCGCGCGATCACCCGGGGGGCGCAAGCCCGGCCCGGCGGCGCCCTCATTCTCGGCGGGCTCCTGCTCCTTACCCTCCCCTGAGGGCCGGCTGGGCGTTTGCGCCTGGGCACTCAGGGGTCGCGGTCGGAACCCAGGAGCGCCCGATCAAGGGGCGCGAGCCACCAAAAGGATCACGTCATGACCACTCCCGCGAAGTCCGAGCAGGACCGCGTCCTCATCTTCGACACCACCTTGCGCGACGGCGAGCAGTGTCCGGGCGCCACTATGACCCACGACGAGAAGCTCGAAGTCGCCGAGCTGCTCGACCAGATGGGGGTCGACATCATCGAGGCGGGCTTTCCGATCGCATCGGAAGGCGACTTCGCCGCGGTGCACGAGATCGCCAAGCGCACGAAAAATGCGGTCGTTTGCGGGCTTTCGCGCGCCGCCTTCAAGGACATCGACCGCTGCGCGGAGGCGATCAAGCCGGCCGCGCGCAGGCGCATTCACACCTTCCTGTCCACCTCGCCGGTGCACATGAAATACAAGCTGCAGAAGGAGCCGC
>JBAUOM010000155.1:0-2713 GCA_049579765.1 Xanthobacteraceae bacterium | reverse complement strand
AGATAGGCTGCCGCGGCGCGCAACCGCTCGGGATCGTGGCCGAGGAGCCCGATGGCGGTATTGCAGTTGTCGCAGAGGAGGCCGCGCACCTCTTGCGTCACCCCGCAATGATCGACGCAGAGCCGGCGGCGCGACGGCCCCTTGCAGATGCCGCAGACGCCATTCTGCTGCTCGAGCATCTGCCGGTAGCGCTCGCCGCTCAGCCCGTAGAGCCTCCGCAGTCGCGTCAGCGCGTGGCGCTCGCGGTAGGAGGCGTCCGATCTCCATTTCTCCAGCCACAGCGCGTTGAGGCGCTCGCGCTGCTCGACCCGGTAGACGCGGTTGTCGGCGAGCTTGCGCGCGCGATAGGTCGCATCCTCGGCATATCGCCGCCGATGCTGCTCGTTGCTGAACGCCACCCCGCGCCCCCGCAATCCGCGCGTCCCGACCGTTCGCCGCGCCGCTGGCAGGCAAAAGCCTCCCGGCCTCGCACCGCGGCGAAGCCGCGCGAGGGGGAGAGTCCTTGTGTCCGTGCCGAGGGGAGCGTTCGGTGCGCGCGCAGCCCGCGGCGGCACGCCGAGGCGCCGCGCAGGCATGCAAACGCAGCAACGCCGCGCTGGTGACTACACCGCGCGGCGCCGAAACGATTCTAGACGCACTTGTCGATCCTGCCCGAAGTATAGGGTACTCACGTAACGTAGTCAAGTGGTATTTTTGCTACAGGCAACGGAGCGACATTTGGTTGCCGGGATGGAGCGGCCGGCGGCGGCGACGTCTCGCTGCGCCCGTAGTTCGGGCGCGACGGTCAGCGCCTGCGTTCAGACCGGAGGCGCGATCAGCGTGAGCGTCGGAAAATAGGCGCGATAGCGGCGCGCGTCGCGCGTCAACAGCGGCCATCCTTCCACCGCGGCGTGCGCGCCGATGAAGAAGTCCGGCAGCACTCCGGTTCGCATACCGCTCGCCGCGCGGTAGTGTTGGAACGCCTTTCCGGCCAGGAACAGCGCCGGCCGCGGTGTCGGCGCGATCTCGATCATCGCGTCCGCAAGCATGGCGTCGAGATTCTCGATGCGCTCATAGCGGATCGAGGTCTCCGCGTAGACGATGTCGTTGATCAGCACCGGACCGGCCAAGGCCGCTTCCTCGAGGCGAGCGAGCGACCATTCCGACCAATCGGGATCGTCGGTTACGAGATCGAGCAGGACGTTGGTGTCGACGAGGATCACCTCAGCGCTCGCCGCGCGTCATGGCCATGATCTCGTCCGTGCTCAGGCCCTTTCCGGCATGGCCGCGAAGCCGGGCAAACCGGTTCGGTCGGTTTTTCTTCTCGACCTTGACGAGGACGATCCGACCGTCCTCGCCGCGTTGGAAATCGATCATGCTCCCGGGACCAATCCCGAGCAGCTCGCGGACCTGCTTGGGGATGGTGACTTGGCCCTTGCTGGTGACAGTGGTAGCCATGGGTGCCTCCGGTAAGGCGACATCTGGATCTGGTATTACTTAGCACGGATGCGCTGTATTTCCAGGGTTTTCCAGCTGGAACCAGGCCCCAGCGCGACCGTTGCCACCGGAAGTAGACTAAAGCCGGATCGCGCGGCTGGGCATGAGACGCCTGCGCTCTTTCTCGGCTCGCGTGCTCGTCGAAGCGTGCGGCAAGGCCGCGGTCCGCCCCTTCATCGCCGGCGCAGGACGACCGAGAGGTTGTTCGCCGGCATCTCGTGGATCTCCGGCGCGCCGAAGCCGTGCGCTTGCGCGCAGCGGGCGACATCCTCGAGATCGCGCACGCCCCAATGCGGATCTTGCGAGCGCAACTGCCGATCGAAGGCCGCGTTGCTCGGCGAGGTGTGGCGGCCGCTGCGGCGATACGGGCCGTAGAGGAAGAGGATGCCGCCCGGGCCGACGACCGCTGACGCCCCGCGAACGAGCGCCTCCGCCGCCGACCAGGGCGCGATATGAATCATGTTGATTGAGGCGACCGCGACCGCGGGGCCGACCGGCCAGGGCCGATCGGCCACGTCGAGGCGCAGCGGGGCGCGAATGTTCGGCAGCGCCTCCGCCGCCACCCACTGCGCAATCGACCGCAGAGATGCCTCGTCGCGCTCGCTCGGCTGCCATGTGAGGTGCGGCATCGCACGGGCGAAGTGGACGACGTGCTGCCCCGTCCCGCTGGCGACCTCGAGCACGACGCCGTCAGCGGGCAAGACGCGCTCGAGCACCTCCGCGATGGGGCCCTTGTTGCGCTCCGCCGAGGGGCTGATCAGGCGGCCATCGGCGAGATCGTCGCGGTCTTCACAGCGCATGGGCCGCCTTCCTTCTCGTCCGCCGCCGGCCTTCGCGGGCGCAGGCCGCCGCCGGTCGCGGTCGCGACGGTGCCGTTGGACTGAACATGCCTTCGCCTGTCGAAGCCTGCATCATGCCGCGATGTTCGTTGTCATGCGAGCTGGAAGGTCGCCCAGGAAGGCCTGGTCGATCGCGCATCCGTCGAAGTCCTGGTCCATGGCGGCGGTGTCGGACACGTGGCCATTCAGATCGCCAAAGCTTTCGAGGCAGAGATTTTCAGTCTAGACATGTGTCACCCGGGCTTGACCCGCGGGTCCATCTATTTCGCAAGTTTTTTGCGAAGAAAATGGATTGTCGGGCCGAACATCAAGCCCGGCAATGACGATCCGGCTGCGGGGTCAACGTGGGCGGAAGACCGTCTAGTGTGGCGGTTCAGAAGTCCGCATCATTCTCACGG
>JBAUOM010000154.1:0-23571 GCA_049579765.1 Xanthobacteraceae bacterium | reverse complement strand
GAAATGACCGGTCCGGCCGCCGTGCGCAGCCACCCCCCGTTGCGGCCGATGCGACCCGGCGCCGGAAGCGGCTGGCCGGCGGACGCCAACGGCTGGTCTGTGCTGCTGAACAGCGCCAGGTCCGCGTCCAGACGCTGGGCCAATCGGCCGATCGCCTGTTGCTGCACCGCGGGCGGCGCATCGGCGGGAGGAACGAACTCGGCGACGATCTCGCCGGCAACCTCGAACTGCTGGCCGAACGGGCGAACGCCCGCGAGGAAGTGCCAAAGCAGCCCGGCCGTGATCACGACGAGGATGAGGCTGCCCACGATCGTGAGGTAGACTTGAAGATAAAGTCGTCTCATCCGGGCCTGCCTTCCCTGAGCGCGCCGCAAAGCGCGCGAGCGCTCAGTCCTGGGCCTTGGCGAACAGGTAGCCCATCCCTCGCATCGTGATGACGCGCCGCGGCCTTCTCGGGTCGTCCTCGATCGCGGCTCTAATCCGCGAAACGTGCACGTCGATGGAGCGGTCGAACGCTTCGATCTGCTCGCCCTTGATCAGGTCCATGAGCGCGTCGCGCGACATGACCCGACCTGCGCGCTCCGCGAGTGCCAGCAGCAGGGCGAATTGGTAGCCGGTGAGGGGCCGCGGCGCGCCGTCAAGACGCACCTCCCGGGATCCTCGATCGATCTCGAGGCGTCCATAGCGCAGCACGTCGGTGGTCGGCCCGGCCCGGCGGCGGCGCAGGATAGCGCGCAGTCGAGCCAACAGCTCGCGCGGCTCGAACGGTTTGGGCAGGTAATCGTCGGCCCCCATCTCGAGCCCGACGATGCGATCCATCGAGTCGCCGCGGGCCGTCAGCATCAGGATGGGGCTGTCGGATCGCGCGCGGATCAGACGGCAGATCTCGAGGCCGTCGGTGTCCGGCAGCATGAGATCGAGAATGACGGCATCCACCGGCTCGCGGCCGTGCAGCGCGAGGCCGCGCGTCCCGTTCTCGGCGTGAATGACGTGAAAGCCCGCGCTGCCGAGATACTCGGCGACCATCTCGGCAAGGCGGGAATCATCTTCGATCAAGAGGAGGCGTTCGCCCACGACGATCCATCAATCAGTATCCATCAGCCGCGATGCCAGCCCCATCCGGGACCATGAAGGGCCATCCAGTCCCCGACTTTGCGGCGCTGTTCGGGACTCAGGACATCGGCGGCATCGGCCAGCGCCTGCGCGATGCGCTTGCTCGCAGTTTCCGCCAGTCCGATCTGCTCGGCGCGCAAGCGCTCGATTGCAGTACGATCGATGCTGGGTGCGGTCAAGAGCGCAACCGCCTCGGCGCGTGCGGCCTGCGCTTTCTCCCGCAGCGGCCGCAGATCGGCGACGGCGGCCTTGGCGATGTTCGCGAGCTTGACCTGTTGGTCCTGAGTTGCGTCGAGCTCGATCGCCATGTGCTTTGTCATGCGGTCGATCCGGTCATCGAGCTGTGCGGGCGTGAGCCGCCCGCGGAAAAAACCGCCTTCGTGCCAGCTGATGCGTTGCCAGCCGTAGCCTTGGCCGAACGCGGTCGACAGCATGCTCCCGGCGATGCCTGCCAAGAGCGCGACGGCGAGCAAGGCGATCAAAAACGTGCCGCGTCGGCTTCGACGATAGCCCGGAGACGGGACTTGGTCCGAGCTCGACGCGTTGGCGTTGTCCTGGTCGACCATCCTGAACCTCCTAGCTCGTCTCGCGCGGCTGGTGCCCGCGAGCGCGCGTCAAGTTAGGGCACGGCGTTTTCCCGCCCGTGTCGCACAGGTAAAGTTTTGTAAAGTCGTGCCCGAGGCTGGCGTGCGCGGTACTCCCGGTCACGATGGTGCCGGGGTCAGTTGCGGGCGGGCCGTTGCCGGCCCCGAATGGCGCCTCGCGATCGCGACCCGTCAGCGCTTGCCGAGCCGCGCCAGGGCGTAGTCCACGTATTGGTAATCGATGACCTTGCCGAGGTCGGCGCGTCGCTGCTGCAGGCCGAGCTTGAGGAACCAGTCCAGCTCATCCGATTGCCGTCCTCGCGCACCCGATTCGACGCGCAGGCGCGACAACAGGATGCGAGGAGGCAATCGAGCTCACGTCACAGCAGGCAGGCGGTGAGAAACGCGACGAGTTGCGGTGAGGCGATCACCGTTGCGGCGGGATTGGCTGCAGGCTCCTTGCGGTGCATGAAGCCGTGCTCGGCGTCGGGATAATATTGCCAGATGGTGGGAGCGCTGCGCGTTTCCAGTTGGCGCTTGAGCGCCGCATAGGTCTCCACGCTCGCGACGTGGTCGTGCCCGGGTTGCACGACATGCGCCGGACAGCGGATGTCGGCGGCGAGCGCGACCGCGTCCTCCTCTTGGTTGGCAAGGCGCGGCATTTCGATCGAGGGATAGGCCGCAGCGCAGGCCTTGATCCGCGGGTTGCGCGCGGCGGCCATCAGCGCGTAGCGGCCGCCGAGGCAGAAGCCGACCACGCCGACCGAGGTCAATTGCAGATCGCCCAGCATGTAGTCGATCCACTTGCCGACCTTGGCGTGCATGCCGGCATCGCTGAGCTTGCGCGCGCGGGCCTTCGACTCCTCGTAGTCCGTGGTCAGCGGCAGACCTTCGTAATGGTCCCAGACCGCGGTCGCGAGCCCGGCGCGGGCGAGCGTCTCGGCGTAGCCGCGGACGAAGGCGTTGACTCCGAAGATCGTCGCCAGGATCACGACGCCGCTTTTGGTGGGCGTGTCCGGCTGTGCGAGAAAGCCGAAAAGGTCGGACTGCTTGATGTCTTGCGACTTGGGCGACATGGTGAACCCCCTTTGGGTTTTGCGTTTCCTCCGACGGCATTACTCCGCCGCAACGGATTTGCCGAGCGCGGCATTGACGGCGGGCATGACTCTCTCGGCCATTAGCTCCATGGACTTTCGACCGAGCCGCGCGTCGGCCCAGTCCTTGCCGCAATAGAGCAGCGTGCCGAAATCGCCCACCTGCTCGTGCAACTCCAAAATGCGATCGACGACGCGGTTCACGCTGCCGCGGATCACGATCTTGTCGAATATGTAGTCGAAGGTCAGATCCTCGTCGGGCATGTCGGGATGCGGCTTGAGCGAGATCATGCGCCGCGCCTTCTTCAGCTTGGCGGTGAGCTGGCTCATGTAGAAGCGATACGGGCTCTGGGGATCGTCGCCGCCATAGGCTTTCGCCACCTTGTCGTCGTCGGCCACAAAAATCGAACGCGCCACCCGCCAGTTGGCGCGGTCCGCCGGATGCCCGCCCTCGACACATCCCCGGGCGTAATTGGCCCATTGGCTCCTGAGACAATTGGGATGAAGGAAATGCGAGGAGATCGGCCACCAGCCGCGGCGGCCGAGCGCGACGAGGCCCTTGGACTCCGGGTCGGTCGCCGTGCCGGCGATCGGCGGATGCGGCTTCTGGTAGGGCTTGACGATGTCGCCGAGGCCGATCTCCGGCCACAGCGTCTTCACCGTCGAGATGGTCCAGTACTTGCCCTGGAGGTCGATTGGCGCCGTCCCCGCCCACAAAGCGAGGATATGGTCGATCGCCTCAGCGAACATGGCGTTGCGGTCGGCGTCGAGCAGCCCGAGCGCTTCGGCATCCGAGCGCAGCACGCCGGCACCGATGCCGAGGATGAACCGGCCTTCGAACAGGTTGTCGAGCATCGCCGCGTTCGAGGCCACTACCACGGGATGGCTGTGCGGCAAATTGACTACCGCCGTGCCGACCTTCATCTGCGAGGTCACGCCGAGCAGCGTGGCGATGAACATCATGCTGTTGGGAATGTTCTCGGCCGCGTCGGTGAGGTGCTCGCCGCAATAGCCTTCGCTGTAGCCGAGGCGGTCGGCGAGAATGAAGGCTTCGCGATCCTCCTTGAGGGTCTCGACGTAGGACCTTGCCGGCGGATGCACCGGCATCGTGAAGTAGCCGAGTTTCATGCGTTGCTCCGAGCGCCCGGGGAGGGCCGGCGGAATCGCATTGTTGTCTTGCAACGGCTGTTGCACAAGAGCCCGCCGGCGCTGGCGCGCAGCGGGAGCAATCTTGGCGTGTGGCCGGCGCGACAACGGAGACGTGCTAGCCTGCCGCGCAACAGGGGGGTTGCCGATGGCACCACGACACGGACGAGATTTCATCGCCGGCCTGCGGCGCAATCCGCGCGAGGTCTGGGTCGCCGGCCGCCGTGTGGACGATGTCACGACCGACCCGGTGTTCCGGCGCCCGCTGCAATCCATCGCGCGGCTCTACGACCTGCAGACGCAGCCCGAGCACCGCGACGTCATGACCTACGCCTGCGACGGCGCACTTGCCGGCCGCTCGTTCATGATCCCGCGCACCCACGCGGACCTGGCGAAACGCCGCCAGTCCATGAAAGTCTGGGCCGATGCCACGTTCGGCATGGTCGGCCGCTCGCCGGATTACCTCAATACGGTGCTGATGACCTGGGCCGAGGGCGCCGACTTCTTCGGTCGGCGCGGCGAGCGGTTCGCCCGCAATGTGAGCGATTACTACCGGTATTGCCGTGATCACGATCTCTTCCTCACCCACGCCATCGTCAATCCGCAGAGCGACCGCTCGAAGGGCTCGCATGAGCAGGACGACGCCTTCGTTCATCTCGGTGTCGTCGAGGAGGCGCAGGACGGCCTGATCGTGCGCGGGGCCAAGATGCTGGCGACCCACGGCCCCACCGCCGACGAGCTCCTGATCTATCCGCAACCCGGCATTCGCGCGGGCGAGGAGCGCTACGTCCTCGCCTTCGGCATTCCCGCTTCGACACCCGGGCTGCGCTTCATTTGCCGCGAGCCTTTCGACATGGGCACGCAGTCGGAGTGGGACCATCCGCTCGGCGCGCGGTTCGAGGAGCCGGACGCGGTTTGCGTGTTCGATGACGTGTTGATCCCCTGGGAGCGCGTCTTTCTCTACGGCGACGTCGCCATGGGAAACGCGCTGTTCGCGCAGGCGAGCATCCGCAACCACACCGGCCACCAGACCGCCATTCGCGGCTTGGCGAAATGTCAATTGCTGACCGGGGTCGCGGTCGCGATGGCACGGGCGGTCAAGAGCGACGTGTTCCTGCACGTGCAGGAACAGCTCGGCGAACTTCTCGGCTATCTGCAGCTCATCGAGGCGGCGATCCTGATGGCGGAGCGCGACGCCGAGCCGACCGGCCGCGGGGCGCTGCGGCCGGCCTATGCGCCGCTGCAGGCGCTGCGCTATCACCTCCCGAAGATGTACGAGCGCATGGTGCAGGTGGTGCAGGTCTTGGGCGCCGGCGGGCTGCTGATCAATCCGACGCAGGCCGACCTGCACTCCGAGATCGGCCCCGATATCGCGCGCTACTATCGCGGTGCTGGCGTCGACGCGGAACAACGCATCCGGCTCTACAAGCTCGCCTGGGACGCCACCGGCACGCAATTCGGCCAGCGCATGCTGCAATACGAGCGCTACTATGCCGGCGATCCGGTCCGCGTAGGCGCCGCCTATTATCTCGACCACGATGTCGGGCCTCTGCTGGCGCAGGTCGAGCGCGCGCTCAAAGCCGACTAGGGTCGCTCTCTTGGCTCACATCCAAAAGGACGTATACTGATCAAATGCTTTCATTACATCCATCGCGCTGCAGAGGCACACCGTGGAGGCCGGTATGAGCGGTAATGGCATGAGCGGTGCCAAGAGCGGCGTCAGGAGCGGCGCGGGCGACGCCGCCGTGCTGTTCGACCGGCAATATGTCTGGCCGGGCGACCTGACGGAGATTCCGGACTGGGTCTATACCGACGAACACATCTACCGGCGCGAGGTCGAGCGCATCTTCCATGGGCCCACCTGGAACTACGTCGCGCTCGAGGCCGAGATTCCGAATACTGGCGACTTCATCCGCTCGAATGTCGGTCCGACGCCGGTGGTGGTGGCGCGCACGCATGACGGCTCCATCAGCGTGGTCGAGAACCGCTGTGCTCATCGCGCCGCCGAGTTCTGCCGCGAGCTGTCCGGAACCGTGAACGAATTCATCTGTCCCTATCACCAGTGGACCTACGACTTGAAGGGCAATCTCATCGGGGTTCCGTTCAAGCGCGGCATCGGCGGCAAGGGCGGAATGCCGCGGGACTTCAACTTGGCCGAACATGGGCTGAACAGGCTCAACGTCACCACGCACCGCGGAGTCGTGTTCGCCTCCTACCGCGACGATATGGTGTCGCTTGCCGACTATCTCGGCCCCGAAATCCTGCGCGAGTTCGAGGCGACGTTCGACGGCCGCAAGCTCACGGTCCTCGGGCATTACCGGCACTCGCTGCCGGGCAATTGGAAGCTCTATCACGAGAACCTCAAGGATCCGTACCACGCCACGCTGCTGCACACTTTCCTGGTGACGTTCGGGCTGCTCGTTGCCGGCAACCGCTCCCTGATGCTGACCGACGAAAGCGGGCGGCACGGCGTGATGGCTTCGGCCAAGTCGGACGCCAAGAAGCTCTCGCTCGACGCCAAGAAGGAGATGCGGGCCTACAAGGAAGGCATGACTTTGCGCGAGCCGCGGTTCATGGATTTCGTCGAGGAATTCGACAGCCCGTGGTCGGTGACGATGGCGACCATTTGGCCGAACCTGATCGTGCAACGGGAGATGAATACGCTCGGCATTCGCCAGATCGTGCCGACCGGGCCGCACGAGTTCATCATGAAATGGACCATGTTCGGCTTCGAAGGTGACGACGAAGCGATGACGCGCCATCGTCTCCGCCAGGGCAACCTGATGGGGCCGGCCGGCTTCCTCGGACTTGAGGACAACGAAGCCATGAAGTTCGTGCAGGACGGTATGCGGCGCGTGCCCGACAAGCGGCACCTCGTCAAGCTCGATCCGGCGCACGAGGCCGGCACCTCCGACACGCTGATCTCGGAGTCGGCGATTCGCGCGATGTACAAGCACTGGCGCCGGGAAATGGGTCTTTAACAGGTCCTCAGGTCGTGACGCCTCATCCCGGGCTCGCCGCGCTCCTGCTTCACCACGAAGTGGATCGATTCAACGCCGCGTATGCGGCGGCTCTCGACGAGCAGCGGCTCGCCGACTGGGTCGAGATGTTCACGGACGACGCCTTCTATATCGTCATCTCGCGCGAGAATGCCGATAAGGGCATGCCGGTCGGACTGATCTACTGCGACAGCAAGGCGATGATCTACGACCGCGCCTTCGCGCTCGAGAAGACCGCGATGTTTGCGCCGCGTTATCTGCGGCACATCATCGGCAACTTGCAGATCCTCGGCGAGGATCAGCACGGCGCCATCCGCGCGCGCTCGAACTACGTCGTGATTCAGGTGCTGTACGATCGTCCGGAGGCCAAGCTGCACCAGGTCGGCGTCTATCACGACGTGTTCCGCAGGGTCGACGGCGTCCTCAAGCTCGCCGAGCGGCGCTGCATCTACGACAATCTCTTGGTCGACAACGCGCTCTGCCTGCCGGTATAGGCTCGCCCGCTGCGCCGAAGAGCGCGTGATGGTCAGCCGGCTGCAGCCTTGTTGAGGATCTCGTCGGGCGTGGACGATACGACCTCCACATATTTCGGGATGAACTTCCCGCCCTCGATATATTTGATGAATTCCGGCTTGATCTCGTTGGCGAGGATCTTGCGGATGCGCGCATGCTCCTCGATGTCGGCCCACTCCGCGATCAGGAAGAAACGTTGCGGGTCCTCGGTGTCACGGCAGAGCACGCCATCCTTCACCTGCGCCTTGGACTTGTGCATCGGATTGCCGTCCGAGTAGTCGAACTTCTCGAACAATCTGATGAATTCCTCCTCGTGGCCTTTTTGAACGCGAAAATCGTAGATGTGGAGATAGTTGCCCTTGGTCGCCAGCGGCTCCTGTGCCATCGCACGCTCCTTTGCGCCTTTGATATTGGAATTATACTACCTTACGCGGGTGCTATCCGAACCGGCGCGCGCCGGGCAACGCGGCGAGCGCGGCGTTGGCGACCTGGCGATCCTGCTCGCCGGTCCCGGAGCCTACGCCGATGCCGCCGATGACGTGGCCGTCGACGATGACCGGCAGCCCGCCCGGCAGGTTGATGCGCTTGCCGCGGGTGGCGATGGCGAGCTTGAGGTCGATCCCGGCGGCGATGTCGCCGGTCGGGACGCCGTAGGAGGCGGCGGTCATCGCCTTCATCAGCGATGTGTCGATGGATTGGACGAAGGCGCCGTCCATGCGGCCGAACGCGAGCAGATGCCCGCCACCGTCGACGATGGAGATGCATTGCGGAACGCCCATCTCCTTCGCTTTGACCAGCGCGGCGTTGAGGAGCTTCATCGCGCCCTCCGACGTAAGCTTCAGTGAAGCAACCGTATCTGCCATGGATTCACCCCTGTGAGCGTCCGACTTGTTGCACATGATAGCCGGCGACCTTCTGATAGCGCTCGAAGATCGCCTTGAGCTCGTCCGCACTGATGACGTCCTCGAGCTTGTCGAAGCGCTTTCCGCCGGTTCGCTGCTCCACCGTGTCGACGATGACGTTGGGCGGCGCCGAGCGGTTCTGCAGCACGATGCGGCTGGTCGGCGGCAGCCGCGCGGCCTCATAGGCCTCGAGCGCCGCAGCCGGATCGTCCTGGGCGGCGAGCAGCCGCGCCAAGGTGGCGGCATCGATGATCGCCTGGGCGCCGCCGTTGCCGCCCTGCGGATACATGGGATGGGCGGCGTCGCCCAGCAGAGTCACCCGCCCGAAGGTCCAGCGCGCGAGCGGGTCGCGGTCGACCATGGGATAAGAGAAGATCGCCTCGGCGCTGCGCATCATCGCCGGCACGTCGAGCCAGTCGAAGTGCCAGTCGCGATAGACCGGCAGGAAATCGTCGAGCCGTCCCGGCTTGTTCCAATCGACCGGCACGGCCACCTCGCGCTCGATCTCCGCCACCCAGTTGACGAGCTGGTTGCCGGCCGCGTCGATATGGTCGCGGATGGGATAGACGATGAGGGTCGAATGCCGCGCCCCGATGCGGGCGATGCTGCGCCCGGTGAGATAGGGCCGATGCCGCGTCACGCCACGCCACAGGTTGATGCCGCGGTAGGCGAACGGGCCCTCATCCGGATAGAATTGCGTCCGCACCGCCGAATGGATGCCGTCGCAGGCGATCAGAACATCACCGTGTTGCGGTTGCAGGGAGCGGCCGTCCGACGCGACGAAGCGCGCGGTGACTTTAGCATCGTTTTGCTCGACGCCGATGCAACGGTGGCCGGTAACGAAGCTTTGCGGCCCGAGCCTCTCGCGGACGGAGTCCAACAGGACTTGGTGCAAATCGCCGCGATGAATGGAGAAATGCGGCCATCGATGGCCGGCGGCGATCCCCCATGGCTCGCGATGGACGAGCTGGCCGTGGCGGGTGAAGAAGGCGTAGTCCTGCGGCTGGCAGGCCACGGCCGCGAGCGCGTCCTGCAGCCCGAGGTCGCTGAGCTCCTTGACCGCGTGCGGCCCGAGATTGATCCCGACCCCGAGCGGGCGGATCTCCGGCGCGGCCTCGAATACCCGGATACGGCCGGCGGCCTTGGCGGCGTGGGCGGCGAGCGCCAAGGTCAGCCCGCCGATGCCTCCGCCGATAATGATGAGCTCCACGACCCACTCCGGGTGAATGCGTCTGCCGCCATCGCATATCGCGGCGTCGTGGAACCTCGCAGATGGATCGTCGGGCTGCAATATTGCCTGTGCGCGCAAGGACGTGCATTAATCGTCTCATCGACCTTCGATTGCAGGCTGCGCGCCTGTCCGCCGCATCCGAGACCGGCACCAATGCGTGTGAACGACGTTCGCAGCTTCGATTTCGGCCTCGGCGAGACCGCCGACATGCTGCGCACCAGCGTGCGCGATTTCGCGGCCGACCGCATCGCGCCGCGCGCCGACGAGATCGACCGCAGCAACACCTTCCCGCGCGACCTCTGGCCGGAGCTCGGCAAGCTGGGCGTGCACGGGGTCACCGTCGAGGAGGAGTGGGGCGGGGCGGGGCTTGGCTATCTCGAGCACTGCGTCGCGATGGAGGAAATCTCGCGCGCTTCCGCCTCGGTCGGGCTCTCCTACGGCGCGCATTCGAATCTCTGCGTCAACCAGATCCGCCGCAACGGCAATGCCGACCAGAAACGGCGCTATCTCGGCAAGCTCATCTCCGGCGAGCATGTGGGCGCGCTCGCCATGTCCGAGCCCGGCGCCGGCTCCGACGTCGTGGCGATGAAAACGCGCGCCGAGAAGAAGGGCGACCGTTATATCCTCAACGGCAGCAAGATGTGGATCACCAACGGTCCGGAGGCCGAGACCCTCGTGGTCTATGCCAAGACCGATCCCAATGCCGGCGCGCGCGGCATCACCGCTTTCCTGATCGAAAAAGGCTTCAAGGGGTTTTCCACCGCCCAGAAGCTCGACAAGCTCGGCATGCGTGGCTCAGATACCTGCGAGCTGGTGTTTCAGGATTGCGAGGTCCCCGCGGAGAACGTGCTCGGCGGCGTCGGCGACGGGGTCAGCGTGCTGATGTCCGGCCTCGACTACGAACGCGTGGTGCTGGCAGCCGGCCCGCTCGGCATCATGCAGGCGTGCATGGACGTGGTGATGCCCTACATCCACGAGCGCCGGCAGTTCGACCGGCCGATCGGCGAGTTTCAGCTCGTGCAGGGCAAGGTCGCCGACATGTATGTCGGCATGAATGCGTGCAAGGCCTATGTCTACTCGGTGGCCAGGGCCTGCGACCGCGGCGAGACGACGCGCGAGGACGCCGCCGGCGCCATTCTCTATGCCGCCGAGAACGCGACGAAAATCGCGCTCGACGCGGTGCAGTTGCTCGGCGGCAACGGCTACATCAACGACTACCCCACCGGGCGATATCTGCGCGACGCCAAGCTCTACGAGATCGGCGCGGGAACGAGCGAGATCCGGCGCATGCTGATCGGCCGGCAATTGTTCGACAAGACGCGCTGATGCGGTCGGGCAACATGAGCCTTCGCTCCATCACTGCGAGAGGACGTGCAGTTTTTTGCTGTGTTGCCGTCCCCGCGCAAGCGGGGACCCACCGTGCCATGCTCTGCGGCCTCTGGAATATGGGTCCCCGCCTGCGCGGGGACGACACGGCAGGGTGTGGTTGCCCGGCAAGACAATGACCAGCATCCACTCTACGATCGATCTGGACTCGCGCGAATTCGCCTCCAATACCGAGGCGATGAAGGCGCTAGTCGCTGATCTGCGCGCGAAGCTCGAGGCCGCGACGCAGGGCGGCAGCGAGGAAGCGCGCGCGCGGCACGCGGGGCGCGGGAAGCTGCTCGCGCGCGAGCGAATCGACCTGCTGCTCGATCCGGGCACGCCGTTCCTCGAGCTCTCGCCGCTCGCCGCTTACGGGATGTACGGTGGCGACGTCCATTCCGCGAGCCTGATCACCGGCATCGGCCGCGTCAGCGGTCGCGAATGCGCCATCGTCGCCAACGACGCCACCATCAAGGGCGGCACCTACTATCCGATGACGGTGAAGAAACACCTGCGTGCGCAGGAGATCGCGCGCGAGAACCACTTGCCCTGCATCTACATGGTCGATTCCGGCGGCGCCTTCCTGCCGTTGCAGGACGAGATCTTCCCGGACGAGCGCCACTTCGGTCGCATCTTCTACAATCAGGCGCGCATGTCGGCGCTCGGCATCCCGCAGGTCGCCATTGTCATGGGTTCCTGCACCGCCGGCGGCGCCTATGTGCCGGCGATGTCGGATGAGAGCATCATCGTGCGCAAGGAGGGAACGATCTTCCTCGGCGGCCCGCCGCTGGTGAAGGCGGCGACCGGGGAAGAGGTCAGCGCGGAGGAGCTGGGCGGCGCGGAGGTGCACAGCCGCCAATCCGGCGTCACCGACTACTATGCCATCGACGACGCTCATGCCATCGGCATCGCGCGGCGCATCACCGCCAATCTCAACCGGATCAAGCGTACCTATCTCGAGCTCCGCGAGGCGCAGGAGCCGCTGTTCCCGGCCGAGGAGCTTTACGGCATCGTGCCCGCGGACCCGCGCACGCCCTACGACGTGCGCGACGTGATCGCGCGCATCGTCGATGCTTCCGAGTTCGAGGAGTTCAAGGCGCTGTACGGGCAGACGCTCGTCTGCGGCTTCGCCCACATCCACGGCTTTCCCATCGGTATTCTCGCCAACAACGGCATCCTGTTCAGCGAGAGCGCGCTCAAGGGCACGCATTTCATCGAGCTGGCGAGCCAGCGCAATATCCCGCTGCTGTTCCTGCAGAACATCACCGGCTTCATGGTCGGGCGCAAATACGAGGCCGGCGGCATCGCCAAGGACGGTGCCAAGATGGTGACGGCGGTCGCGACGACCAACGTCCCGAAATATACCGTCATCATCGGCGGCAGCTACGGCGCCGGCAACTACGGCATGTGCGGGCGTGCCTATGCTCCGCGCTTCCTCTGGATGTGGCCGAACGCGCGCATCTCCGTCATGGGCGGCGAGCAGGCGGCGTCGGTGCTCGGTCTCTTGCGGCAGGAGGCGGTCGAGGCCAAGGGCGGGACCTGGAACGCGGACGAGGACGCGGCGTTCAAGGCGCCGATCCGCGAGCAATACGAGCGGCAAGGCCATCCCTATTACGCCACCGCGCGGCTCTGGGACGACGGTGTCATCGACCCCGCGGATACACGCACGGTGCTCGGCCTCGCGCTCGCCGCCGGGCTCAACGCCCCGCCGCCCGAGCCGACCCGGTTCGGCGTCTTCAGGATGTGATGGTGTCGGCCGGGCACTTCGACAAGCTCTTGATCGCCAACCGCGGCGAGATCGCTTGTCGCATTATCCGCACGGCCAAGCGCATGGGCCTGCGAACGGTGGCGGTGTTCTCCGACGCCGACCGCGGCGCGATGCATGTCGCGCTGGCCGACGAGGCGGTGCTCATCGGCCCGGCGCCGGCCAAGGACAGCTATCTTCACGGCGAAGCTGTGATCGACGCGGCGCGGGCCGCGGGCGCCGGCGCGATCCATCCGGGCTATGGATTTCTCTCCGAGAATGCCGACTTCGCGCAGGCGTGCGCGGATGCGGGCGTGGTTTTCGTCGGGCCTTCCGCCGCGACCATTCACCTCATGGGTTCGAAATCGGAGGCCAAGGCGTTGATGGAAGCCGCCGGAGTGCCGGTCGTGCCCGGCTATCACGGCGCGGACCAGAGCATTGCGACGCTCGCCGCCGCCGCTGACGGCATCGGCTATCCGGTCCTGGTCAAGGCCTCCGCCGGCGGCGGCGGCAGGGGCATGCGGCTCGTCGAGGCAGCCGACGCGCTGAGCGAAGCGATTGCGAGTGCCAAGCGCGAAGCGGCGGCCTCGTTCGGAGAGGACCGGGTCCTGATCGAAAGATTCATCGCGAGGCCGCGGCATATCGAGGTGCAGGTGTTCGGCGACACCCACGGCAACGCCGTGTCGCTGTTCGAGCGGGAATGCACGCTGCAGCGCCGGCACCAGAAGGTGATGGAGGAAGCTCCCGCGATCGCCATCACCGCCGAGCGCCGCGCGGAAATGTCGGCTGCGGCGCGCGCCGCGGCGCAGGCCGCGGGCTATGTGAGCGCCGGAACCGTCGAGTTCATTGCCGACGCGGCGGCCTTCTACTTCATCGAGATGAACACCCGGCTGCAGGTCGAGCATCCCGTGACCGAGATGATCACCGGCATCGACCTCGTGGAATGGCAGTTGCGGGTCGCCTTGGGCGAGAAACTGCCGCTTGCCCAGGAGGCGATCCGGGCCGACGGCCATGCGATCGAGGCGCGGATCTATGCCGAGGACCCCGGCAAGGGCTTCCTGCCGGCCACCGGAACGATCCGCGGCTGGCGCGAGCCGGCAGGCGAGGGCATCCGCGTCGATTCCGGATTTCGCGCGGGCGATTCGGTCACGCCCTACTATGACGCGCTGCTGGCGAAGCTGATCGCCTTCGGCGGCGATCGCGCGCAGGCGCTTGCCCGAATGGTTGCGGCGCTGGGCGAATTCGAGATCGCGGGAGTGACGACAAATCTCCCCTTTCTCAAGGCGTTGGCGAGCCATCCGCAAGTCGCGCGCGGCGAGATCGACACCGGCTTCATCGAGCGCGAGCTTGCCGCTCTCACGCGCGCAGGCCCCGCGCTCGCACCGCTTGACCTTGCCGCGGCCTGCGTCGCGGTCCTCGTGCGCGAGCAGAAACCTTCGTCCGCGCCGACCTCGCCGTGGGACCGCAGCGACGGCTGGACCATTACCGGCCGCCGCAGCCGCCGCTTGAGCTTCCGGCACGGCTCGGAGCGATACGACGCCGTGCTGTGGTACGGCCGCGAGGGATTGAGCTTGCAGTTCAATGGTAGCAACGCGCGCCTGCAATTCGTCCCGCGCGAAGGCGCGCTATTCGACCTCTGCCTCGGCGACGCGCCGGAGCGGGCGTCGGCCGTCTGGTCCGGCCGCGACCTTGGCCTGACGACGCCGCGCGGGCGTCTCAAGCTCGCCTGGATCGATCCGTTCGCGGCCGACGTGTCGGAAATCGCGGCGGCAAGCCGCATTGTCGCACCGATGCCGGGTACCGTGACGCGCATACTCGTCGAGGCGGGCGCCGATCTCGAACGCGGAGCGCCGCTCATCGTGCTGGAGGCGATGAAGATGGAGCATACGCTGCGCGCGCCTGCCGACGGACGCCTGACGGCGCTGAAATGCGCCGTCGGCGATTTCGTGCAGGAGGGCATGGAACTCGCCGAGTTCGAGCCGGCTGCAGATTGAATGAGTTAATCGAGGCGACAACAGGGAATTGACATCGACCCGCTCGTCGGGTTTCGCGCGAGCGGTCACAGGTTGGAATGGATACGCAGGTTCTCATCGTCGGAGCAGGGCCCACGGGCTTGACGCTGGCCATCGATCTCGGCCGGCGCGGGGTGCGCTGCATGGTCGTCGAGCAGAAGGAGGCGCCGCAGTTCCTCCCGAAGATGGAACGCTGCAACGCCCGCACCATGGAGATCTACCGGCGCATGGGCATCGCGGCCAAGGTCCGCGCCGCCGGGCTGCCCGCGCATTGCCCCATGGACATCTTCATCGTGTTGTCGCTCATCGAGCCGCCGCTCGTGCATCACGTGCACCCGTCCGTGGCGCAGGCGAAGGCGCGCATCGCCAAGTCCGAAGACGGGAGCGAGCCGCTCGAGCCCTATCAGCTCATCTCGCAGTACACGCTCGAGCCGCTGTTGAAATCGATCGCGGAGACCTTGCCGAGCGTCACCGTGCGCTACGGCTGCGAGCTTACGTCTTTCGCCCAGGATGCGGCCTGCGTCACGGCGCAGATCAAGACCAAAGCCGGCGCGTCCACAGTGCAAGCCGCCTATATGGTCGGCTGCGATGGCGGCAACAGCCTGGTGCGCCGGGAGCTCGGCATCAAGCTCGACGGCGAGGCCAATATCCAACAGCTGCGCCAGGCGCTCTACTATTGCGCCGACCTCTACGAGCGCATCCCGATCGGCAAGGGGCGCCACTACCATGTCGCCGATGCCGAGGGCAGCTTCCTGATCGTCCAGGATTCGACCCGGCATTTCACCCTGCATTCGGTGGTCGAGACCGACGCGGACATGGCGCGGATGTTCGAGCGCGTGGTGGCGATGCCGGTGAAATACGAGATGCTCTATGTCGGGCAGTGGAAGATGAACCTGCTGCTCGCCGACCGCTACGGCGAAGGCCGGGTGTTCCTCGCCGGCGACGCCGTGCACCTCGTCATCCCCACCGGCGGGCTCGGCATGAATACCGGCGTCGGGGACGCCATCGACCTCGCCTGGAAGCTCGCGGCGACGCTTCAAGGCTGGGGCGGGCCCAATCTGCTCGGCTCCTACGAGATCGAGCGCCGGCAGGTGGGCGCGCGCAATGTCGCGGCGTCGGGCTTTGCCGCGGCGGGACGGCGGACGTGGCGCAAGCTCTACCGGCCGGAAATCCGCGAGCAGACGCCGACCGGTGCCGCGCTGAGGCGCGAGCTCGCCCTCGTGGCCGACGTCGAGCAGCACAAGGCGAGCGAAATGATCGGCGCCGAGCTCGGCTACCGCTATGTCGGCTCGCCGCTGATCGCGACGGAGCCCGACGAAGGCCCCGAGCACAATTTCATGGCCTATGTCCCGACGACTTGGCCGGGCGCGCGGCTGCCGCATGTGTGGCTGGATGACGGGAGCGCGATGCAGGACCGCATCGGCCATGGCTTCGGCTATGCGCTGCTGCGGCTGGGCGGTACGCGCGTCGACACCGCAGCGCTGCGGCGGGCGTTCGCGGCGCTCGGTGCGCCGCTCCAGGTTCTCGATATCCCCGATACGCGCGCGCGTGACGTCTACGGCCACGATCTCCTGCTGCTGCGGCCGGATATGCACGTGGTCTGGCGCGGCCATGAGATGCCGCCCGAGCCCGCAAGGTTGGCGGTGCTGGCGACCGGCCACTGAATCAAGACCGCGTGTGTGGCTTTCGCGCACGCAGGCGCTACTTCGCCGTCGTGCCGCCGTCGATCGGGATCACCGCGCCGGTGATGAAGCTTCCGGCGGGCGATGCCAGCAGCAGCGCCAATCCCTTGATCTCGTCGGGCCGGCCGAGGCGCCCCATCGGCACCGTGGTGGCGAATTTCTCGACCACGTCGGGCTCGCGATGCAGCCGTCCGCCGGCGATATTGGTCAGGAACGGGCCGGGAGCGATGGCATTGACCCGCACGTTATGGGAGGCCAGGTCGACCGCGGCTTGACGGACGATATTGCCGAGCGCGGCCTTCGCCGCGACGTAGCCGTAGCCGACCAGCGGGTCCGCGCGCAAACCGGCGATCGACGTGGTGGCGATGATGCTGCCGCTCCGCTGCCGCTTCATGTGGGCGGCAGCGAAGCGGATGGTCATGAACGTCGCCGTCAGGTTCAAGTCGATGACGCGCCGAAACAGCGTGACGTCCGTGGCGTCGATGGTTCCGTTCTGCGACAATGCGAAGCCCGGCCCCGAACTGACACCGGCATTGGCGAAGACGGCGTCGAGGCGGCCGTGCCGCTGCCGGGCGCGGTCGATCGCGGCGCGCAGGGTCTCGGTGTCGCCGATGTCCACGACGGCTTGCTCGACTGCGCATCCCATGGACTTCAGGCGCGACGCCGCGTGGTCGAGCCCGGGCGCGTCCACGTCGGTCAGAACGACACGGGCACCGTTCTCGGCCATCACTTCGGCAAACGCGAGACCAAGGCCGCTCGCCGCGCCCGTAACGAACGCGACATGGCCTTCGATGTCGAACAAGTCTCGTTGCTTCACCTCGGCCCCCTCGTCCATTGCGGCCCGTCACACTATCACGCTCCGAGCCAGGCGCGGCATCGCGTCACATCGGCGCCGCCTGCCTCTTCACCGCAGCGGGTGGGCAAGGGCTGCGGATGCGCCAATCGATTGCCTATCGCCCGCGCCATGCCGTATCAATGCGCGGTCCAGTCGAGAACGGGAGGATGCATTGACCGCGATTCCGAAAGCTCTGCACGAGCACATCAACACCGCCTACCCGGCGCATGTGTGCCTGGTCGGAACGGCCCTGCCGAACGGGTATGCGCAGATCACGCCGCGCGGCAGCACGATGGTCTACGACGACGAGCACTTCGCGCTGTGGGAGCGCGGCCGGGGATCGACCAATGCCAGCCTCGCGGACGGGACCAAGGTCACAATCTTTTTCCGCAAGCCACCGCTGCGGGAGTCCGGCTTGTTGCCGCGCGGCGGCATCGCGCGCTTCTACGGTACCGCGACGATCTACAAATCCGGTCCGATCTACGAGGAGATCTGGAACCGTCTCATCGAGCCCGAGAAGAAGAGCGATCCGGAGAAGAAGGGTTTCGGCGTTCTCATCAAGGTGGAACGGGCGGAAGACCTGGGCGGGGCGGCGCTCACGCTCGCATGATTTCTATGCCAGCAGCACAATCGAGCCAGTGGTCTTGCGCGCTTCCATGTCGGCGTGGGCGCGCGGCGCGTCCTGCAGCGGATAGGTCCTGCTGATCTCGATCTTGATCTTGCCGCTACCCACCATGGCGAAGAGATCGTCGGCCGCGGCGAGCAGCTCGGCGCGGGTGACGGTGTAGTTCGACACGCTCGGATGGGTGAGATAGATGGAGCCGAGCGCGCCGAGCCGGCGCGGCGGCATCGGGTCGGGGTCGCCGGAGGCTTCGCCGAAGGAGGCCATCACCCCGCGCCGGCGCAGGCACCGCAGCGATCCCTCGAATGTCGCTTTGCCGACGGAATCGTAGACCACCGGCACGCCTTCGCCGTTGGTAATCTCGCGCACCCGCTCGGCAAAATCCTCCCGCGTGTAAACGACGGCGTGATCGCAGCCGTGGGCACGGGCCACGGCGGCCTTCTCGTCGCTGCTCACGGTGCCGATCACGGTCGCGCCGAGAAGCTTCGCCCATTGGCACATGATCAGGCCGACCCCGCCGGCGGCGGCGTGGATCAGGATCGTGTCACCGGGGGCGACCTTGTAGGTGTCTTTCAGCAGCGAGCGCGCGGTCATGCCGCGGATCATCATCGAGGCGGCGGTACGCGCGTCGATGCCGGCGGGCAAGGCGATGAGGCGTGCCGCCGGGACGATTCGGAATTCGGCATAGGAGCCTTCCGGCATGCCGGCATAGGCGACGCGGTCGCCGACCGAGAAGCCGTCGACCTCGGGTCCGAGCGCATCGATCACGCCCGCGCTTTCGAGCCCGATCCCCGAGGGAAGCGATTTGACCACATGTACCCCGCGCCGCATCAGGACGTCGCGATAATTCACCGCGACCGCGGTGTTGCGCATGCGCACCTGTCCGGGGCCGGGCACGCCCAGCTCGACCTCCTCGAAGCGCAGCACTTCGGGCCCGCCGTGCCGATCGAAACGAAACGCCTTGCTCATGCCGCCAGCTCTTTCGCAAGCTGCTCCATCATCTCGGCGAGGTCATCGAGCGCGTTGAAGCGCGGCTGCGCCGCGACGTGCGGCGACAGCACCACGTTATCGAACCCGAGCAGCTCGTCGTCGGCGCGGCCGGGCGCCTCGTAGAGCGGATCGAGCGCGAAGCCGCCGAGCCGGCTCGACTTCAGCGCCTCGATCAGGGCCGCGCGGTCAACGATGTCGGCGCGCGAGATGTTGACGAGACACGCTCCGGGCTTCATTTGGGCGAATTGGGCGCGGCCGATGAATGCCTGCGTGCCAGGCCCGCTCGGCAATTGCGGCACGACCCAATCGCTCTGCGCGAGCAGCTCGTCGAGCGACGCGTAGCTCGCCTTCAGCTCGCGCTCATCCGCTTCGGAGAGCCGGCCGCGCTGGTGATAGAGGATCCGCATCCCGAACGCCGCCGCCCGGATCGCGATCTCGCGACCGATCTCGCCGAGACCGATGATGCCGAGCGTCGCCGCATGCAGCGTGCGCAGGCCGGGAATGCGCGGCCAGTTCGAATTCGGCGTGTGGCGGCGGTCGAACGGCTGGTAGCGGTAGCCGATCTCCGCGAGCTGCTCGACGCTGATGCGGCCGGTCAGGCGATGGAGCTTCCTCGCGAGCGTCAGCATCAGCGCGATCGCGTGCTCGGCGCAGGCGATGTTGGCGCGACGCCGGATGGTCAATACCTTGACGTCCCTCGCGGCGCAGGCGGCGGTATCGATGTTGCGCGGCTTGAAGCCGTATTTCTGCACGACGCGCAGATCGCCCCCGATTGCGAGCTCCGCTTCGCCGACCTTGAGCGATTCGACCACGAGCGCGCGGCTGCCGGGCAGGGCGGCGCGCAACTTCTCCTGTGTGTCGACCAGCCTCACGTCGCAGGGAAACAGCGCGCCCATGTGCGCGCGCAGGCGCTCGCAGTAGCCGGCGAAATCGGGCTCGTCGTGGGCGAAGAAATCGGCGTAAGCGTCGCGGCGCTCGACGGATGTGCTGGGATCGAGCACGATGCCGACCACGCGCAGGAAGCGGTCGTCTTCGACCACCAAAGCCCTGTCCGACGGCACTGTGAAAACCTCGCCACGTTTCAAGGTGCGGGGGGCTCGAGGTCGAGCTCGAGCGCCTGCAGCACGCGCGCGTTCATATTGTAGGTGCCCACGAGCACCGTCAATTCCACGATTCCCCGCGCATCGAAATGGCGTTCGACCTCGGCGAACACGGCGTCGGGCACCGTGATGTCGCGGGTCATTGTATCGGCATAGGCCAGCGCGGCGCGTTCGCGCGCGCTGAAGAGCGTCGAGGCACGCCAGTCCGCGAGCGCGTCGCATTCCGCGAGCGTGAGCCCGTCGGCCAGCGCCAGGGACGGCACGTGCTGGCGCAGCACGTATTGCGATTTGGCGAGATGGCCCATGCGGATGATGATGATCTCGCGCAGCCTGCCGTCGAGCGTGGTCTTCCATCGCACCGCGTTGGAGTGGTTGAACCAGCTCTCGGCGAGCGCCGGGCTGTTGAGCAGCATGCGGTAGATGTTGATCAGCTTGCCGCGCCGTCCGGCGCGGTACTTCTCGATTGCGTCGGCGAGCTCCGGATGGTCTTGCTCCTGGATCAGCGGCACGCGCGCCATTACGTCACTCCATCTCGTTCTTGAAACCGGTCGCCCGCGGCGCGTGGTTCGGACGCAGACCTCGCCGATCGCCGCCGCTACGTCGTCGCCTCGATCATGGCGCGCAGTTCCGGCGTCACCTCGGGCATGATCCCGAACCAGGCGCGGAACGCGGGCCGTGCCTGATGCAGCAGCATGCCGAGCCCGTTCACGGTGGGATTGCCGCGCTCGCGCGCCGCCGCCAGGAGCGGCGTTTCGCGCGGAATATAGATGATGTCGGAGACCAGCGCGCGCGGCGGCAGCGCGGCGAGCGCAAGGTCGAGCGGCGGCGCGCCGACCATGCCCTGGCTGGTGGTGTTGACTAGCATCGCAGCGCCGGCGAGCGCCGCCTCCCGGTCCTCCCACGCCAGCGCCTTGACCGGACCGCCCAATTCCCGTTCCAGCGCGCGCGCGCGGGCAAGCGTACGGTTGGCCAGACGAATCTCGCGCGCGCCCTGGTCGATCAGGCTCACCAGCACCGCGCGTGCCCCGCCGCCGGCGCCGATCACCACGATGGGACCGGCATCGGCGCGCCAGGCGGGCTGCGCTTCGCGAATGCTCTCGATATAGCCGAAGGCGTCGTGGTTGTGCCCGTCGAGCGAACCGTCGGGTGCCACCACGACGCAGTTGACCGCCCCGATGCGGCGCGCGAGCGCATCGACCCGGTCGACGATGGTGAGCGCGGCTTCCTTGTGCGGAATCGTCAGGTTGCAGCCGGAAAAGCCGAGCGCCGGCAGCGCCCGCAACGCCGCGCGCAGCCCCTCGGCCTTGATCGCGAGCGGCAGATAGGCGCCGGCGAGCCCGTGTCGCGCGAGCCAGTAATTGTGCAGCTCGGGCGAGCGCGAATGCATGATCGGGAAGCCCATCACGCCGGCAAGGAGGAAGCGATCGGGATGCGTCATCGGTCAGTCAGGGCGATCGCGCCAGCCGTGGCGTCCACTCGCGGCGCTGCGGGCCGCTTCCGCGACGGGCGCCGGCCTCGGGGCGCGTCGAACAATGGCAGGTCGATCGCATCTTGGGTGGACCGATGCTCGAAGGCAAGCGGCCGGGTTGGGTCGCAGGCGCCGGCAGGTCTCCCCCGGCTTCCTCCGAACAAGCGATCCCCCGCCTTTGCCGGCATAGCTCTGGCTACGGTCGGAGAACTCACCGTCGAAGCTGGCGAACACCCAGGCATTCGGCCCGATCGCGAGCTTGGCGCCGGCGTCGATGCGGGCCGCGTCGCTCGCCGCCCGCGGCCCGCCGACGGTGAACGCAGCACCCGGCAGCGCGATGAAGGTGGCGCCGATCGCGCGGTCGGGCTTGAACTCATGCACCTACGAGGCCAGCGCGTAAGGCGGCGCAAGCTGCAACCTCGCGACCGGCCGCAATGCCGTCGATGCCGCGAGGTGGTTTGCTCCAACTCTTCTGCGTCGGCGGTGACCCGAGGCCGCCGGCCCGCCCGTTCGAACTTTCCCCGTTGTGGCGGCCTGTCACCCTCCCCACATAGGAGCAGGTACCGCCGCGAGACGGCGAGGGAGCGATCCATGTCAGATGCCGACCGACCGCGCGTCGAGCCGGAAATCATACCGCCGGGTCATCCGGATCCGCGCCGGGGCGCGCGGATGCCCGCCGACAGTCACCACACGCGGCGAGTCTACGTGGCGCAGGTCGGACCCTTCGGTTTCGCCATGGCCGCGCTCGCACTCGCGCTCGTCGCGGCCCTGGTCCTGCTGCTGGTGCTGGGCGCGTTCGTGATCCTGGTCCCGCTCGCTGGGCTCGTCCTGGCCGGGGCGGTCGTTTTCAGCATGTTCCGCGGCTCGTTTCGGCGGCACTGAGGCACCCCGATCCCGCGCCCGCCGCCCGGCGTGCTTTCCCCTGAACCGATTGCTGCGCGCGGCGCAAAATTGTTTGCGGGCTGGTACCTGAGGCACCAGCCCGCGAGCCTTATCATGGACAGTAATGGTTTAGCGGGATCGTCCGAGGGACGCGGAGGCTGCGATCAGAGGGCGTGCACGCCGGATTGCTTGAGCAGGTCGGCCATCTTGCTGCGGGCGTAGAACATGCGCGTCTTCACGGTGGCCGCCGGCACCCCCACGATCTGCGCGACCTCGTCGACCGACTTCTCGTGATAGTAGACGAGGTCGATGACTTCGCGATGGGCCGGAGAGAGTTGGGTCAGGCACTTCTGGACAAGAATGGCACGATCCTTGGTATTGACCACCGTCTCCGGATCGTCGGCGGTGTCCTCGATGCTGGCCGCCATCTGGTCGTCCAGGTGCTCGTCGGTGCGCCGACGCAGCGCCGAGAGCGCCTTGTAGCGCGCGATCGCGAGCAGCCAAGTCGAGACCTGGGACTTCGATTCGAAGCCTTCGGCCTGCCGCCAGACGTCGAGGAACACCTCGCTCACGAGATCCTCGGCGAGCGATTGGTTGCCGGTCTGGCGTAGAATGAAGCGATACACCCGCACGTTGTGCCGAGCATAGAGCACCTGCATGGCGCGCTTGTCGCCATCGGCGATCAGCTCGATCAGCGCCTCGTCCGAGGTGTCCTGGACAGGCGCCCGGAAGCGGGGCGGCGCGACATCGCGCAGCACATACTGAGTTTGCATGACGATCCCCTATTAATCAGCCCTTAAGCAAACTGACTAACAGACACCTGTTGCTTGGATGTTACGTCGGGGAGGAAAAATGGTTTCGTCGTTATGGCCGATTATTTCGTCGCAGGGTCTCGGACGAAATAAAGGTATTATTGCACCATGGATTGTGTCGTGAGGTGACGCAATTTTGCTTCAGTCCAGCGAAGATGTGTCGCCGGTTGGGGAAAACAGGTAGCCCCCGCCGCGCACGGTGCGGATCACGGACGGATGGGTGGGATCCGGCTCGATCTTCCGGCGGATGCGCATGATCCGCAGATCGATCGCGCGGTCGAAGGCCTCGGCGTCGCGGGCATTGGCCAGTTCCAGCAGGCGGTCGCGCGAGAGGACGCGCTTGGGATTGGCGGCGAACACCTTGAGCAGGCCGTATTCCGAGGCCGTGAGCGGATGCTCGTTGCCTTCGTCGTCGCACAGCGCCTGGGCGTTGTGGTCGAGCCATTTGGTCCCGAAGCGCACGCGGGAATGGTCGGG
>JBAUOM010000153.1:0-3203 GCA_049579765.1 Xanthobacteraceae bacterium | reverse complement strand
GAACTTCGGAATCGGACCACTAGCGTGATTTGCTTGCCGCGTCCTGCTCGCTGCTGCATTGTGACTGGCTGGCTGATTTCACGACAAAACACGGGGTGAGGAAGTCGCCATGATCGCAAAGCTGCTGCTGGTTGTGCTCGCGCTCGCAATGCTCCCTCGGCCGGCGGCGGCGCAGGACTATCCGACGCGTCCGGTCCGCGCGATCGTCGCGGTCGGCGCCGGCGGCACCGGCGACGTCTTCACCCGCGTGCTGGGCGAGGAGCTGCACCGGCGCTGGGGGCAGCCGCTCGTGGTGGAGAACCGTCCCGGCGGCGCCTCCAATATCGGCGCGCGCGCCTGCGCCGACGCCGCACCCGACGGCTACACCATCTGCATCATGCCGGGCGAACCGCTGGCCTACAACCAGTTCCTCTACAAGAAGCTCAGCTTCGACCCGGCCAAGGATTTCGCCCCGGTCGTCAACCTGTTCTTCAACACCCAGGCGCTCGTGGTCAATGCCGCGCTCAAGGTGAGGACGGTGGACGAGCTCGTCGCGCTCTCCAAGGCCAAGGCCGGAACCCTGAGCTATACCGCGCCGTCGCTGCCGCTCGCGCTCTACCTCGAGAAGCTCAAGCGCGAGCGCGGTGCCGACTGGGTCGCCATCCCGTTCCGCGGCGGCGGCGACACCACCAACGCGGTGCTGTCGGGATCGACGCCGATCGCGTTCCTCGGCATGCAGAATTTCATTTCGCATCTGCAGAGCGGGACGATGATCGGGCTCGCGGTCGACGGCGCGCAGCGCTCGCCGCTGTTTCCCGACATTCCGACGCTGGCCGAGCTCGGCTATCGTGGCAATCTCACGCGCGTCTATTTCGGGCTGCTCGCGCCGGCGGGCACGCCCAAGCCGATCATCGACAAGATCCGCGCGGACGTCGCCGCCATCGGCAACGATCCCGCATTCCGCAAGAAGCAATTCACCGACCGCGCGCTCGAGCCGATCCTCGACACCCCCGAGGAATTCGCCCGCTTCCTCGTCGCCGACCGCGCCACCTCCGAGCGCGTGGTCAAGGAAGCGGGGCTCAAGCCGCAGTAGTGGCCGGTTTGCGCGGTCGGGCGAAAATCGCTCGCGCGTCAATTGAGCATCTCGCGCAGCGAGGTCGGCTTCACGAAGGCACCGCCCAAGGCGCTCAACGGGTGATCGTAGAAAACGAAAGCCGTGAACAGATAAGCGAGGCCGAAAACGACCAGCGCGATCACCGGCATCGGTTGTGCCTCGATCCACAACGGCAGCATCTTCCCCTCCCGCGCGTCAGTCGCTCGAGCGGCCGCCAAGGCCGCCGCCGGTGACCGGAGTCTCAGTTCTTCGGCCAGATATCGACCAGATAGCGCTTGTCCGCTTTCAGGGATGCGAGCCAGGGCTTGGCATCGCCGCCGTTGTTGTTCTTGCGGTAGACGTCCATGAACGCCTGCTCGACGGCGGGAGCCAGCGTCGTCGCGTCACCGCACACATAGATCACGGCGTCGCGCGCGATGAGGTCCCAGACCCGGTCCTGGCGTGCGGCGATACGGTGCTGCACGTAGCACTTCGCGCCGTCATTGGGGCGCGAATAGGCGGGCTCGAGCTCGACCACGCCGTCGCGCGCGAGCGCGCCGAACTCGTCGCCGTAGATGTAGTCCTGGCCCGGGTTGCGGCAGCCGTGGAACAGCATCGCCTGCCCCACATTGTCGCCGCGTGCCTTCATGGCGGCGCGCGCCTGCAGGAAGCCGCGATAGGGGGCCACTCCGGTCCCGGCTCCGACCATGATCATCGGCGTCGCGGGATCGGCCGGCGGGAAGAACGGCACGCTCGGGCCGCGAACGAAGCATTCCGCGCCCGCACCCGCCGCCAGGGCGGCGAGATAGCCGGACGACACGCCGCGGTACGTGCCGCGTCCCGAATGCGCCTTGCCCTCGACGACGGCGACCGTGATGCTCAGTTCCGACGCCGACACCAGGGGCGAAGACGAGATCGAGTAGTAGCGCGGCTTCAACGGCGGGACGAGCTCGATGAAGATGTTGAACGGCAGCCGGCAGGAGGGAAACTCCTCGAGCAGGTCGATCAGCGAGACGTTCTTCGCAAGCACCTGCTCGCGGTAGCGCGCGACGTTTTCGGGCTCGTCGCCGCAGAACGCCGCGAGCGCCGCCCGCTCGGCGGGCGCCTCGGCATATTCGACCAGCACCTCGATGTCGGAGCGCTTGGCGACGTCCTGCAGCGCCAGGTAGCCCGACAGCAGCAGCGAGAGCGGAACCGGGCGGTCGACCGGCAGGAACGGCTTGCCGGCGGCGTTCGAGCGCACCTGGACATAGGCGTCCTTCGCGAGGCCGAAACGCGCCAGCACGCGAGCGACCTGCGCCGCGCCGTTGTGCGGGAGCACGCCCAGGTGATCGCCTTCGCGGAAGGCCAGATCCTGCGGCAGCTTGAAAACGATGTGCCGGGTCGAGCGCTCGGACGGCTTGGGTCCGGTCTTCGCCTGCAGCTCGCGATTCTCCGCCACCACCAGGCGGCGGGCGCCGAATTCCGCGATCAGCGTGTCCGCCTCGGCCGGCTCCGGAAGGACCTCGACCTCGTAGCGATGACCTTTGACGATGTCGCCCGGATCGACCGAAACCATCCCGAGCGCCGATGTGAGCGCCTCGAACAGGCCGCGATACCAATCGCGGAACTGGCCGTCCATGTCGTCGCTCTGGTCGCCCTCGCCGCGCGGATGGACGCGCTTGGCGCCATGGGCTTCGAGCCCGGTGTCGATCAGGCGGGGAATGCGCTGGAAGGTGTCGGCCCAGTCGTGGTCTCCGCACCCGAACACGGTGAAGCGGACCCCTGCGAGCGCGTCGCTCGCAAGCGTGTCGCCGGTCAGCCATTGCACGAAGCGGACCGAGTTGTCGGTCGGCGTTCCGTTATAGGACGCGGTCACGACGATCACCGCGCCGTCGGTGGGCAGGCGGCCGGCATGGGCGTCGAGCTCGCCGACCGTCGGCGAGAAGCCGCGGATGGTCGCGTCCTCCGCGATCCGATGGGCGATCGCTTCCGAGGTGCCGGTGTTGGAGCCGTAGAGGATGAGGAGCGGAGCTCTCGCGTGGATCGCCGGCTCGGCGGCCGCGGTCTGCTCCGCCTCGGCGGCGCCGTCGGTCTTCGGAGCGGCGCGCGCGCGGACCGCCGGCCGGTTCGTGCGCGCGCGAACCTTGAT
>JBAUOM010000152.1:0-5672 GCA_049579765.1 Xanthobacteraceae bacterium | reverse complement strand
ACTCGAGGAAATGCGCGAGCCGGCGCTCGGCGAGCCTACGCCATTTCTGCGCGACCTCGTCGAGTGCGTGGGCGGGTGGTCGTGCCGACATCGGGGAAGCCGTGGCCGGTCGCTGGTGGCGACGTGTGATCGCGTCGTAGGCGGCACGCACAAAGCAACGACGAACTGCGCACAGGCACGGGTTGTGCTCGGATCGCACACCCGAATCACGACATGATCATAACCCGCTTGCGGACGGAGTGGGAGTTGCCAGCGAGGGCGATCCGTCTGGCTGGGCAGGGCTGAACTTAGGCTGGCCGAGCCGGCGACGCGGGTGGCCCCAAAAACTGACCCGCCCGGACGGGGAAATCCGGGCGGGTCGCGTTGATCGGCGCAGGGGATCGGGGGGGCGTGAGCGCCGATCGGGGCTGTAAATCCTGGCCATGTCGGCCGGGTTGACTATTAGTCTCCGCAGCCCGCCAAAAGGTTCAAGCCGTTTTAACGTCGCGGCCAGAAATTTTGCGGTTGTTTCCCGGGGGTTCGCCTGGCCGCCCATCCGAAGGAAAATCCGAGCAAATACAACGACTAAGGTCAAGGTACCTGCAATCTCGGGGGACTTCGAGGGAGGAGCGGCCATCAGCCATGGTCGGGGCTCCCCTCCCCCCATGGGGGTTGCAACCCGAGGGTTCCGCACATGCTCGGGTCCCCCGCTCCCGGCCAGTTCCGGGCGGCGGGTGGCCCGCAGATCCGTGTCCCGGGGTGGGGGGCATCATCGAGGCGCCCACGCCGGGCTCCTCGCCTGCGCCGGCACCTCCTGCTGCGGGCCATAGCGATAGTTCGGTTGCGCCGCCAGGACGATGCGCTCGGCCCCCAGCGAGCGGATAACCGCCGGCACGGAGCGCTGGTCGGGGATCCGCCAGCGGAGCACGGTGACATCGCCGGCGGTAGCGGAAGCGATCCGGTCGAGCCGCAGTCGCCGGGCGAGCGCCGCAACGGCCCCATCGGGCACGTTCGGCGCGAGCTCGACGAGGACCTCGGCCGGGACGTAGCGTCGCTCACCCACTGGCGCGACACCAACGGCACGTGGAACGGGCTCCCCAACGACGACGGCAGCCAGGCCGTATCCGTGGACCGCCTCGTCCCCGAGCCTGCTCGCCGAAGCGCCCTCGCGGCCGCCGGACAAATCCATCCGCTGCGCACCGGCCGCAGCGGATGCCAGTGCGAAAACCGCGACCAGCGCGCACGAGGCAAGCGGCAGGCGCGACCTGCCGTCGGTTGGCGAAGAGTTCGTGGCAGGCTCGTTCTGATTCGGGTTGCTCTTGGAGCGCATGGCCGGGCCTCCCTCTACCGGAGCTCGCCCGCGCGGGTCTCCACCCGGAGGCGGCCGGTGCATCCGGCCGCAACGCACCCCATGATCCGCCGGCTTATTCCTTGGCGGCGATGAAACCGACGACCTTCGATTCGGACTGCATTTGCCGAATGATCCTGCCGACCTGCTCCTGCGGCAGCTTGGTCTCGGAAAGACGGATGCGGTAGAGCTGGCCTCCCACATTCAGCGGACCCTCGACCAGCGTCGCTTTGTAGGCACCGAGAAAATTGGTGATGTCGGTCGCCGTCGCCTGCGGAGCAAAGCGCACGACGGCAAAGGAGCCTTCGCTCGGCGCGCTCGCCAGCGCGGGCGCTCCGCCCGGAGCCGCTTCCTCCTTGACCAGGATGCTGGTGATCACCGCCGCCTGCACGAGGATCGCGACCGCGGCCGCGGTGGCCGTCCAAGCAAGCGTGCGCGGGGTAAAGCTCGTCAAGAACTCCGAGATGCGGCTGGCGAGATCGAGCGAGCGCTGCCGGCGGGGCGAACGCGCCTCCTCGGCGTCGATCGCGGCGAACAGCTTCTCCATCGCGCGCGCAGACGGCGCACCGAGCGTCTCGTTGAGATGGATCGTCTCCGCGAGCTCCTCGCGGACGAGGTCATAGCGCCGCGCAAGCTCGTGGTCGCCGGCGAGCGCCTGCTCGACGCGATCAGCGTCGCGGCGGCTCAGCGTCCCGGCGGCATGCCACGGCAGCAAGGCCTCGATCTCATGGGGCTCTGGCTCTTTGTTTATCATGTTCATGGCCAACCTCGTTCGATTCCTTCCGCCTTGAGCATCTCTGCGAGCCGCTTGCGCGCATAGAACATGCGCGTCTTGACCGTGTTCTCCGGGATGCCGACGATCTCGGCGACCTCCTCGACCGATTTCTCGTGGTAGTATACGAGATCGACGATCTCCCGGTGTTCCGCCGAAAGTCCCGTCAGACACTTTCGCAGCAGCGCACCTTTATCCTTCTTCTCCAGGGCCATCCCCGGATCGTCCGCCGGATCCTCGATCGCGCCGGCGGTCTCTTCGTCCAATGTCTCGTCCGGACGGCGCCTGAGCGCCGAGAGCGCCTTGAACCGCGCGATCGCGAGCATCCAGGTCGACACCGCCGAACGTCCTTCGAACCGACCAGCCTGACGCCACACGTCCAGAAACACCTCGCTGATCAGGTCCTCCGCCATAGACTCGTCCCGAACGAGACGCAGCACGAACCGAAACACCCGGACATGGTGCCGGGCATACAGCACCTGCATAGCCAGCCGGTCGCCGGTCGCGATTCGTCCGATCAGCACCTCGTCTGATTTCGATTGCATCGCGTTCGGACGGTCGGACTCGTCACGTTAGTCGCAGCCCCCTACTGATGGGTTCACGGTTTCGCCACAGAGATGGCGGCCGCGCTCCCCTTCCCCGTCGCCCCCCTGGGCCGACGCACCTCTTTGGGGCCTATTATTATGGCCGATCCACGGCCCGATGGAACTCGCGGACTGGCTCAAATTTTCCAATAATTGCAAATATTTACATCAAGCCACAGGCAGGCCGGCGGGGCCGGCGGAGCAGTTCCGCCTCCTCCCGGCGGCCGCAGCCGCACCGCGCATCCCGTTAGGAACCGGTTAACTCAGGTTCCAACTCGCAGCGGCGCGTTGAGCTTTCGAAGCGCCGCCAGCACCGAGAGCGCCGTAATTCGCCCGGTTTTCGGATTTTCAGAGGGGACGTTCTCGATCGACAGCGTGAGTCGGGCGGAGTCGCTGTCGACTTCGATAGTGTGGCAGTTACGGTCCACCGAGGGATCCGCCCAAATCTCCATGGTGGTGCGGTCGGGCCCGATGCCGGCGAGCGACAGCGCCGCTGCCACATTGACATTGGCGGGAAATCCGGCCGCCCCCTCCCGCGCACTCCCGGAAAACACCCGCTTGGGTGCGTCGAGTCCCTCGACCGAGATGCCGTTCGCGACGAGATAGGGCGCGCCGGCAAGGCCGCGTGGCGGCTTGCGCGTGATCATGTGCACGGAATGAATGCGACCCTCGGCCGCGGCACTGACGGCGTCGAGCCCGAGCAGCGCGCCGGTCGGGACGATGATCTGTCCTCCGCGACGCTTTGCCAGCTCGACCAGTTCGGGGCGAGGGAGCAGCGCCCCGGCGGAGAGCACCATTACCTGTTTTCCCGCCTCCAGCATCGGACGGCAGATGCATTCGAGCACCGCTGCGGGGGCGCATTCGATCGCGAGGTCGGCATGCAGCGCAAACGCCTCAGGATCGACCAGCGGGCACGTGATCCGCTCGGCATCGAGCCACGCGCGCGCCTTGATGTGATCACGTGCGGCCGCGCAGGCGAGCGCGAGGCCGGGGATGCCGTCGGCCAGCTGGCGCGCGACGACGCGGCCGATCGCGCCGAGGCCGCCGATGGCGACGCGAGTCACTGGCATGAACGGACCATCATGAAGCACGATCCCCGAAACGCGATGCCTGCTCTTACGCGCCCCGCTGCTCGCTCACAAGTGCGTGGAACCGGGCCGCGCCCGGCGACTTGACCGGTGTTTGAGGGCGAGGCAAGTGTCCCGCCAGATCAAGGAGGCACGATATGTTCAAGAGAGTATCAGGCGCGGCTGTCGGCCTATGGCTCGCGGTCGTGAGCACCGCGCTGGCACAGGGCTACCCGACCAAACCGGTCACGATGATCATCCCATTCGCCGCGGGCGGCCCGACCGACGTCCTCGGCCGCGTCATGGCGCAGCGCATGAGCGAGCTGCTCGGCCAGCAGGTGATCGTGGAGAACGTCGGCGGCGCCGGTGGCATGACCGGTTCCAGGCGCGTCGCCGACGCCGCTCCCGACGGCTACACCTTCGTGCTCGGAACGGTCGGCACGCATGCGCAAAGCCAAACCATGTACAAGAAGCCGCTCTACAATTCGGCGACCGATTTTACCCCGGTTGCGCTCGTTGCCGAGGTCCCGATCGTTCTCATCGCGCGCAAGGACCTGCCGGTGAACAATCTCAAGGAATTCATCGCCTATGCGAAGGCGAACCAGAGCAAGATGCAGTACGGCTCAGCCGGCGCCGGTTCCGCGACGCATCTCGGCTGCGTGCTGCTCAATCATCTGATCGGCGTCGACATCACGCATGTGCCGTATCGCGGCACTGGCCCGGCGATGCAGGACCTGCAAGGCGGTCGCATCGATTACCTGTGCGAGATCGTCAGCACTGCCAAGCCGCAAATCGACGGCGGCACGGTAAAGGCGATCGCGATCATGACCAAGGAGCGTTCGCCGGCGCTGCCGAACGTGCCGACCGGTCTCGAGCAGGGAACGCCGAACCTCGAAGCCTATACCTGGAACGCGATCTTCCTGCCGAAGGGCGCGCCCGCCGAGGCGGTCAAGAAGCTGCACGATGCCACGGTCGCGGCCATGAAGACGCCGGCGGTGAAAGAGCGGCTCGCGAGTCTGGGCGCGGTCATCGTGTCCGAGGATCGCGCTACGCCCGAGTATCTCGAGAAGTTCGTCAAGAGCGAGATCGAGAAGTGGGCCACCCCCATCAAGGCGAGCGGGGTCACGGTGGATTGACCGCCGGCACCATCGAGACCCCGAGGATCGGCGCTATTCCAGCTCGATCTCGCCCTTGACCTCGTGGGAAAAGTCTATGCCGCCCAGCGAAACCATCGCTCGGGCGGCAAACTTTTCGTTGCCCTTGAGCCTGCCGTCCGCCAGGGCCTGACGTACCGCCTTTTCGATCTCGCGCTGGGCCGTCACCCCGAGCGTCTTGAGAAACTTTCGAATGCTGGCGTTGAAAACGTCTTCGTTCATCGCTCACCTCCGTGCCCGTCATATGGTGAACACCGCCGCCGCACCGCCATGATTGCGGCCTCAGATTGCGCGAATAATTCCCTATTTGCGTCAATGTGAGGCCATCGCGGGGGTGCGTATGGAGTGGCTATCTTTGGGGCGTTAGGAGGGGGGATGTATGCTGACTCCACGCACTTTGACAATCGTGGCGGCCGCGGCTGGGGCACTCGCGGGTCTGCCTTTGAGCACCGCGCAGGCGTGCGACAACGATCGTTTTCCGTGCCCGATCGTGGTCGACAGCTCGACGCAAGACAGCGCCGACGTTCCGAGCCGGGCCGCTCCCGCGGCGCAATCGCACAAGAAGACCACATCCGCACCGCGACAGACCGACAAGGCGGCTGCGAAGAACGAACAGGAGGCGTCGCGCGCCTCCACGCATACGAAGGCGAGCAAGCCGGCCGCTCATGAGCAGGCCGACGCACGCGCGAAGGCGAGCAAACCGGCCGCCCAGGAGCAGGCTGATCCCAGCGCGCGCACGACGGCGGAAGTCGCACCGGCCTGGCCGCA
>JBAUOM010000151.1:0-3054 GCA_049579765.1 Xanthobacteraceae bacterium | reverse complement strand
GGAGAAACTCGTCCGCGACGTCATCATCCCGGAGACCATCACCATCCAGGAGCTTGCCAACCGCATGGCCGAGCGCGCCGTGGATGTGATCAAGCTGTTGATGAAGCAAGGCCACATGGCGCAGATCAACGACGTGATCGACGCCGATACGGCGCAGTTGCTCGCCGAGGAATTGGGCCACACCGTCAAGCGCGTGGCCGAATCCGACGTCGAAGAGGGACTCTTCGACGTCGCCGACGATCCCGCCTCGCTGGTGTCGCGGCCCCCGGTGGTGACCGTCATGGGTCACGTCGACCACGGCAAGACCTCGCTGCTCGACGCCATCCGCTCGACCGAGGTAGCGGCGGGTGAGGCCGGCGGCATCACCCAGCATATAGGCGCCTATCAGGTGACGGCACCCTCGGGGAACAAGATCACCTTCATCGACACGCCGGGCCATGCCGCCTTTACCGCGATGCGCGCGCGCGGCGCCAGGGTGACCGACATCGTCGTACTGGTAGTCGCGGCCGACGACGGCGTCATGCCGCAAACGGTGGAGGCCATTCACCACGCCCGGGCCGCGAAGGTGCCGATCATCGTGGCGATCAACAAGATCGACCGGCCAGACGCCAAGCCCGAAAGGGTGCGCACCGAACTGCTGCAGCACGAAATTCAGGTGGAGACGCTCGGCGGCCAGGTGCTCGACGTCGAAGTGTCGGCGACCAAGAAGCTCAATATCGACAAGCTGCTGGAAACCATCGGCTTGCAGGCGGAAATCCTCGACCTCAAGGCCAACCCGAACCGGCCGGCCGAGGCTACCGTGATCGAGGCCAAGCTCGATCGCGGCCGCGGTCCGGTCGCGACCGTCCTGGTGCAGCGCGGCACACTCAATGTCGGCGACCTCATCGTGGCCGGCGCCGACTGGGGCCGCGTGCGCGCGCTGGTCTCCGACACCGGCGCGCCGGTCGAGGCCGCCGGCCCCTCCACGCCGGTCGAGGTGCTTGGTTTCAACGGCACGCCCGAGGCCGGCGACCGCCTGGCCGTCGTCCAGTGGGAGGGGCGCGCGCGCGAAATCAGCGATTACCGTGCCCGGCAACGACGCGACAAGCTGGCCGCACGCGCCACCGGCATGCGTGGTTCGCTCGAGCAGATGATGAGCCAGCTCAAATCCGCGGGCCGCAAGGATTTGGCGCTGATCCTCAAGGCCGACGTGCAGGGTTCGCTCGAAGCCATCATCGGCGCGATCGAGAAGCTCGCCACCGAGGAAGTCGGCGCGCGCGTGATCCATTCCGGCGTGGGCGGCATCACCGAATCCGACGTGACGCTGGCGGAGGCCTCCGGCGTGCCGATCATCGGCTTCAACGTGCGTGCGCATAAGGAGGCACGCGAAGCAGCCGAACACGCCGGCATCGAGATCCGCTACTACAACATCATCTACGACCTCGTGGACGACGTGAAGAAGGCGATGTCCGGCCTGCTCGCGCCGCAGATCCGCGAGACGACGCTCGGCAGCGCGACGATTCTCGAGATTTTCAAGGTCTCCAAAGTCGGCAACGTGGCGGGTTGCCGCGTGACCAATGGGGTGGTCGAGCGCGGCGCCAATGTTCGCCTCATCCGCGACAGCGTCGTTGTGCATGAGGGCAAGCTCTCCCAGCTCAAGCGATTCAAGGACGACGCGCGCGAAGTGGTCGCCGGCCAGGAATGCGGCATGGCCTTCGAGAACTACCAGGACATGAAGGCCGGCGACGTCATCGAATGCTATCGGGTGGAGACGGTGCAACGTTCGCTGTGAGTTCTAATCTCCGGCACGCAAACCGCATCTAGTCCGCGATTGCCGAACCCGCGCTTGTGCGTCCGACGACGGATGCGCGGGTTGGACCCGGCATCATGAGAAAATCCAGGATGGTCATGGCCCGACGACGCCATCAACACGACACGGCCGGGAGTCGCGTGCCCTCGCAGCGCCAGTTGCGCGTCGGCGAGCTCGTGCGCCACGCGCTCGCCGACATGCTCACGCGCGGAGAGGTGCACGACCCCGTGATCGAAGGTCACCTTATCACGGTGCCGGAGGTGCAGATGACGGCCGACCTCCGGCTCGCGACGATCTACATCGTGCCGCTCGGGGGACGCGACGGCGACACAGTGCTCGCGGCACTCGAGCGCAACAAGCGCTACCTGCGTGGCGAGATCGCGCGACACATTAACCTGAAATTTGCACCTGAGATCAGGTTTCGGCTCGATGAGCGATTCGATGAAGCCGAACGAATCGAGAAACTCCTGCGAACGCCTGTGGTCCGGCGCGATCTCGACCACAAGACGGATGACGAAAGTTGACCCAGCTCCACGCCGAGAAGCCGAGCAAGCAACCGCAACGGAAGCGCGAGAAGCGTGATGTCCATGGCTGGCTGGTCCTCGACAAGCCGGTGGGCATGACCTCGACGCATGCGGTGAGCGTGGTGAAGCGCGTGTTCCAAGCCAAGCGTGCCGGACACGCCGGAACCCTCGACCCGCTTGCCTCCGGCCTGCTGCCGATTGCACTGGGGGAAGCGACGAAAACCGTTCCATTCGTCATGGAAGGGCGCAAAAGCTACCGCTTCACGGTGCGTTGGGGCGAGGAGCGTGACACCGACGATGCAGAGGGCCGCGTCATCGCGACCCGCGGCGAGCGCCCGACCGCGGAAGCCATCCGCGCGCTCATTCCGCGTTTCAGTGGCCCGATCGAGCAGGTGCCGCCGCGTTTCTCTGCGGTGAAGATCGAGGGCGAGCGCGCCTATGACCTCGCCCGCGACGGCGAGACGGTGGAGCTTGCGCCGCGCCCGGTCGAGATCCACCACCTCGAATTGCTCGACCTGCCCGATCCCGATCACGCTGTGCTCGCCGCCGAATGTGGGAAAGGAACCTATGTACGCGCACTCGCACGCGATATGGGCCGCGCGCTCGAATGCCTCGGGCACGTCGTCGCGCTGCGCCGCACGGCGGTGGGCCCCTTCGCCGAAGATGTCGCCGCGGGGCTCGACGCAGTGCAGGGGATTGGCCAGGCCTCACCCGGGAGCGACGCGGTCGTACTCCCGGCCC
>JBAUOM010000150.1:0-6452 GCA_049579765.1 Xanthobacteraceae bacterium | reverse complement strand
TCGATGGAACGACGGGCGGGGCGCCAAGCTCACCCACGGTCTTCAGTGACCCAGGGGGTATCGGACACCCGCCCATCACCGCGACCCCTACACTATGCGAGTCGCGGTGATGAAAGTTACAAGGGGGTTCGGATCTATCGACTAGACTGGTCGATGGGCTTCGAGCCCCCTCATCCCCCCGCCCTCTCCCCTTCGGGGAGCCAGGCGTCTCGACGTGCGTAAATGGAGCCGCTACTTCGGCGATGACGGCTTGCTCCGAGCGCTTTGCGCGAAGACCGTCATCATAACAGCACGGTATGCTGAAAACCGGCCGCACCTTTTTGGAAGAGGACACAGGATGGGCATGAGCTTCGAGCTAATGATGCTGGCAGCGGCAAGTCTTTGGGGCTTCCTTCAGCTCGTCGCTGCGGCGCAGGCCGCAAACGCGCAGTACGGCCTCAAATGGGCTGCGAGCCCGCGCGACGTCGAGATGCCGCCGCTCAAGCCCATCCCCGGGCGCATCAACCGTAACTTCCGCAATTACATGGAGACGTTTCCGTTCTTTGCGGCAGCGGTTCTCGTTGCGCAGGCGGCAGGTGTTCACAATGAGCTGACCTATTGGGGATCGATTGCTTATATTGGCGGGCGCATCGCTTACACCGCACTTTATATATCCGGAATACCGCTCATCCGCTCGCTGTTCTGGAACGTCGCCGCCTTTGGCATGCTCGCGGTTCTGGCGGCGCCTGTCGTGCCGCGCTGAAGCGAGTGGAGGCAAGCCCCTGACGGACATCGATCAGGGGCCGAGCGTGGTTTGCGTGCGCGGTGAGAGTGTTGGCCGCCACGAATTAGTGCAACTTGAGTCTCCGTACGGAACCCATGTCGCGCACGCGCGCTATTGCATCATCTGCCCGATCTTCTCGGCCACGGCCTGCGGCAGCTGCAAGGTCTCGCGGACGATTTCATCGATCTCTTCCCCGGCCGCGCCGTCAACCATGAGGTGTCGTTTCTCGCAGGCGGTCACGAAATCCGGATCCTTGAGCATGGCCGCAAACGCCGTTCGCAGCAGCGCGAGCCGCTCCAGCGGCACGCCCGGCGTCGTGACGATGGAGCGGCCGATTTCGCCGGTGCTGGCCGCGGCGTGCAGGACCTCGCGCCCTTCATCGGACTGCGCGAGCTCGGGAAGCGTCGGCACGTTCGGCAGCAGGCGATGCCGCTTGAGCGCGGCTTGGTACAGGATGGTCGCTTCCCCGCGGCGCACCCAGCCGGGATGGCTGACCAGAATGCCGGGCAGGCCATAGGCGCCGACAATGTCGACCTCGCCCCGTTCCATCGCGAGCAAGATGTCGGTCGTGCCGCTATATCCGCGGACAAGCTTGAATTTCGCTCCGGCATATCGGTTGAGCGCGGTCGGGAACAGAACCGTCGTGGACCCGCCACCGGACGCACCGACATTGTATTGTTTCGCCCGGACACCCTCGAACGACGTGATGCCGGTCTTCAGCAGCGCAGCACCGGTATCGATGTTGGTCATCACGCGGCCGATATAGGGCATTTTCGCCACGTCGATCTTGGCGCTCGTATTGGTCATGCTGTCGAGGGCCAGCGTCTGGGCGAGGCTGCCGAACACGGTGCCGTCCTTGGGCGCGACGTCGTACATATATTTGGCCGCCACGAAGCTGCCCGCGCCCGGCATGTTCTGCGCGACGATGGTCGGACTGCCGGGCAGATGCCGCGGCAGAAATTCGGCAACGAGCCGGCCGTAGATGTCGTAGCCTCCGCCCGGGCCGTAACCGATCAGCATGCGCAAGGTCTTGCCGCGATAGAAATCCCCGACGGGTTGAGCTTGGATCGGCACGGCCCACAGCATGGCCGCGGCAAGGTGGACCGCAGCGCCAATCAGCATCGCTTTGACCATCATCATTCCTCGTCGGCGTCTTTGCGGCGCTGCGCCCGTGCTAAAGCGGTTCCCGTCGAAATGGAATCACTGCGAGCCACAAGCTCGGTCTGCTCCCTCCCCCACGCAACCTGGGCTCGCCAGGGTTGCGCCTATGAGTGCGCAAGTCGGGCAAGCCCGACTTGCGGTGGGGCAGGGCTGGGGAGGGGGGTGGTGCGTTCGGCGACATCGGTGCGTCAATCGCACGACCCCCACCCCCAACCCCTCCCCACAAGGGGGCGGGGAGCACACCGAACACGCGGCACCGTTCTGCGTCAACACGAACGGAAACCGCCTTAGCGAGAGGCTGCAGGCAAAATAACGCGTGGTCTCTCGCGGTGGGCCGGTGCATGCCCGCGTTATGGCCAGTGCAAAGAGTGACCGGCGCATCGGCGCGCCGGTCATTGTCGCAAATGTGCGCGGCCGGCGCGAGACCGTGCCGTCATTGGCGTCATCCGGCGGATGCGCGAAGCTTCTGGCATTCGGCCTGGAACACGTTGTCGAGGCACCATTCGGCAAGCTCGATGCCGGTGGGGAACCAGAGATTTCCGGCCTGCTTCATGTGACGGATGATGCCCCGCAACGCCAGCGTGCGCCCGGGGCGGCCGATGATATAGGGATGCATCGTGAACGGAATGTATTTCGGGTGCTCCGCGCTGCTCTCCGCGTAGAGCTCGTCGAAATAGGCCTTCCAGCTCTCCAGGCCGTGATACGGATTGCCGTATTCGCCATGGCGGTGACCGAACAGCGTGCCGTCACCGAACGGCTGCCGCGGCAGCTCGACCAAGAGCTTGCCGTCCTTCTCCCACAGAAACGGCAGCTCCTCGTGGAAGCAGTTGGTGTTGAACACGAAGCCGTTGTCGATCAGGAGCTCGATGGTGTTCGTGCTCTGGGTGCACGAGCGCCAACCATAGCAGCGCCGTCCCGTGCGCCGCTGGATCATGGCGATGGCCTTCTTCATCACCTGATCTTCCTGATCGCGCGGCAGGTAGCGCGCGATCTCGTGATTGTAGCCGTGGCCTTCAACCACATGGCCGTGGTCGAGGATGGCCTGCACCGCCTCCGGGAAGCGCTCCGCGATTGCTCCGCAAGTCAGGAAGGTCGCCTTGATGCCCTCTTCCTTCAAAATCCGCAGCAGCCGGTAGATGGCATGGTGGGGGCCGTATTCCCCCTGGCTCCACATCTCGTAATTCAGAATGCCGTTCTTGTCCGGCTTCACGTCCTCGCCGCCCTGGAAGTCGAAGGTCAAGAAGACGGCGGCCCGCTCCCCGCGCGGCCAACGGATGAGATGGTCATAATGGTATTCCTTGAGCATGGCTTATCCCCAAGTGGCCGGAACGGAAACCGGATCCGCTTTCAGCAGGTGGAGGCGTCATCCTAGGGCGGGGCGGGTTTCATTGGAAGCCGCTTGCGGCCTCACGCATCCATGATCGCCTTGGCGGCATTGCCGACCGCCTCGACGTCGTCGCCGGCGTCGAGGAAGGCGACGATGCGGCAGGGACAGCCTTCGAGGCCCTCGTAGCGCCAGGGGAAGGCGCCGATCAGCGCGCGCTTGTTGAGCATGAGCTCGATGTCGCCGCCGAGATTCTCGGCGTGGAGGAGGCCCTCCTGGAACGCCCAGTTGTGGAAAGGAAAGACGTCGGACACGACCCGGCGGCCTGATTTCTTGTGCACGTATTCGAAGGTGCCGAAGAATTCCCCCGGGGTCTTGCCGTGCAGCTTGGTGAATTGCGCGGCCAGGTCCGGCCGCATGCTGCGGATCGAGGTGTTCATGGCATGGTCGCACGATCCGGTGTCCATGCCCCACCACTTGATCTTCTTCTCGAGCATCCAGTGCAGGGTGTCGAGGTTGGGGCCGGGGTGGTAGCAGAAGTACTTCACCAGGTCCTGCTGCGGCCGGCCCTCGTAGTGGCGATGCCATCCCGTGTGCAGGATCAAGATGTCGCCCTCGCGGATGTCGGCGCCGGCGCCCTCGATGATGTCCGGCGTGATCACCGCCCAGTCCGACATCTTGCCGGAAATGTCGACCACCACGCCGCGGTTGACCAGGTAGTCGAGCGGCAGCGAGGCCATGTCGCCCTTGCGATTGTCGGTGGCGTGCATGGCGCCGTCGAAATGGGTGCCGACATGCAGCGCGGTGTCGATGCGCTGGGCGACGATCATCTGCGTCTGCAGGTTCTGCGCGTAGTACATCTTGTTGCCGGCGTATCCGACCCAGCCGGGCGTGTGGACGTTCATCACGTGGCTCATATCGATGATTTTCATTGTCGACCCCTGCTCGTTGATGAGCCGCGCTCGGGAGCGGCGTGCCGTCGGTCTGTTGCAGTTTCGCGGGACGCCGACTACCGTTCAACCCCATTCAACCTCCTGCGCGACGATCATCCATGAACATCAAGGCCGCGCCGCTGATCGGTCAGCCGGTCGATCGGGCGGAGGACCGGCGCTTTCTCACCGGGGCCGGCAAGTTCGTCGACGACGTCGAGCGCGACGGGATGCTGCACGCGGTGGTGCTGCGCAGCAGCGTGGCGCACGGCCGCATCGCAGCCCTCGATGTCTCCGCCGCGCGGGCGCGGCACGGCGTGCGGGCGGTGATCACCGCGGTCGAGATCGGGAAGACCATTCCGCTGATCCCGCTGCGGCTCGCGAACCTGCCGGAATTTGCGCCCTTCCTGCAGCCGGTGATCGCCAGCGACAAGGTGCGCTATGTCGGCGAGCCGATCGCGGTGGTGGTGGCGGAGACGGCGGCGCTCGCCGAAGACGCGCTGGCGGCGATCGCGGTCGATATCGAGCCGCTGCCGGCGCTGCCGGACCGGCATGCGGCGGCGCGCGACGAAGCGCTGCTGTTCGAGGCAGCTGGCAGCAACCGCGCGCTGCGTTACGCGGTGTCGTTCGGCGATGCCGACGCCGCCTTCGCCCAGGCGGCGTATACCCGACGCGAAAGCTTCTCCTGTCATCGCCTGACCGGAGTGCCGCTGGAGACGCGCGGCCTCGTCGCCGAATGGGACGCGGCGAAGGAAAAGCTCACCGTGCTCGGCGCCAGCAAGGTGCTGTTCTTCAATCGGCGCGCGCTCGCGCCGATGCTCGGGCTCGCCGAGGACGCCATCGACATGATTGAACTCGACGTCGGGGGCGGGTTCGGCGTGCGCGGGGAGTTCTATCCCGAGGATTTCCTCGTTCCGTTCGCGGCCCGTCAGGTCGGGCGTCCGGTCAAATGGATCGAGGACCGGCGCGAGCACCTGATGGCGACCAACCATTCGCGCGAGGTGGACTGCGACATCGAGATCGCCTGCACCCGCGACGGCGTCATCCTCGGCCTGCGCGGCGCCATCTACGGCGACATGGGCGCCTATATCCGCACCAACGGCGGCGTCGTGCCGGCGAAGGCGGCGCAATTCCTGCCCGGTCCCTACCGCATCCGCGACGTCGCCCTCACCGTCGAGGCGCTGATGACGAGCAAGACCCCGGTCGGGACCGTGCGGGCGCCCGGGCGGTTCGAGGCGAACTTCTTTCGCGAGCGGCTGTTCGACATCGTCGCCCGCGACCTCGGCCTCGACCCGATGGACTTCCGCCGCCGGAACCTGATCCGCGAGGCCGAGCTGCCGTTCGCGACCGGCAAGCTCGTCCCTTACGAGGGCGAGACCGACTTCGACACCGGCGACTATCACGCCACCTTCGAGCGCGCGCTCGCCGAGATCGGCTGGGAACAGAAGAAGCCGCTGCAGGGCCGTCTGATCGACGGGCGCTATCACGGCCTCGCCGCGGTGCCGTTCGTGGAGAGCGGCGGCGCGGGCAAGGAGAATGCGCGCGTCACGGTCGAGCCCGACGGCTGCGTGACCGTGCGCGTGGGCTCGTCGGTGCTGGGGCAGGGGCTCGAGACCACGCTGGCGCAGGTCGCCGCCGAAACGCTCGACCTGCCGTTCGAGCGCGTGCGCATCCTGCACGGCTCGACCACCTATCTGCGCGAGGGCTTCGGCACTTTTGCCTCGAGGTCCATGGTGGTGGGCGGCTCGGCGGTGATGGACGGCTGCAACAACCTCATCGCCGCGATCCGCGCCGCCGCCACCGAGCGCTTCGGCCTGCCCAACGAGGAGATCACGATCGCCGGCGGCGAGGTCCGCGCCGGCGAGCAGCGCGCGCGGCTCGCGGAGTTTGCCGGCATCGAGGCGGAAGGAAGCTTTGCGACCGCGGTCCGCACCTACAGCTACGGCGCCCATGCCTGCCACGTCGCCGTCGACGCCCGCACCGGCGAGGTCGAGATTCTCGATTACGTGGCGATCGAGGATGTCGGCCGCGCCATCAACCCGCACATCGTCCACGGCCAGGCCATCGGCGCCTTGGTGCAAGGGCTGGGCGGGGTGTTCCTCGACCAGATCCTCTACGACGGCGAGGGGCAAATCCTCAATGCGTCGCTCGCCGATTATCTCGTGCCGGTCGCCTCCGACTTTCCAAACGTCCGCGCGATCACCTTGGAGCTTCGACGTTCCAAGACCAATCCGCTCGGCGCCAAGGGCGCGGGCGAGGGCGGCATGGTCGCGGT
>JBAUOM010000149.1:0-9206 GCA_049579765.1 Xanthobacteraceae bacterium | reverse complement strand
ACGTCCAGCCCTTGTCCGCCGAAACCTTCGTCAACGCCGCAGTCAACGTCGTCTTGCCATGGTCCACGTGACCAATCGTCCCAACATTGCAATGCGGCTTCGTACGCTCGAATTTCTGCTTGGCCATTTGCTGTTCTCTGTTCCTCTCGGTCCTGCGGCACCGGCGCGACCCGTTCGGTCGTATCCGGCGCCGCGCTCTTAAATAGGATTGATCCTCCCGTAAATAGGAATGGCCGCCCGCCGTTCCAGATCGGGGCCCCCAGGAGATGCCGGACAGGCGCCGATCGCCTCGCGCCCGAAGCTACTTGCCCGCCGGCTTCTTCTCGCCGCCGGAGCCTTTCTGCGCGGCCTGCAATTGCTCCACGCTCTTTTGGAGGCTCGCCACAAGGCTCTTGAGCGCGGCGACCTCGCTCTTGAGCGCGACGATCTCGGCGCCGGCCGCGCTTAGCCGCTGCCGCGCATCCAGCGCATTCTTCGTCACGAGCTGATGCAGGAAGTGGACGTTGCTCTGGAGGCACCCCGTCCGCTTGTCCAGCCCGCTGGTTTTCGTGCAGTCCTCTATTCCCGCGATATCCTGCGCTCGCGCGGCATCGACCCCGACGACGATCAGGCTCAAGCCCAGCACCGCGATTCGGACCATGTTGCTCCCCTCTGTCCCGCTCTTTCCGTCCCCGAGCATCCTGGGATCGCAAGCTCGACCAAACACGTGACCGGATCGAGCCGCCAATCGGCTTGCCGTCGTTGGTCGAAACGGCTGTGGCGGCGCGTCCTAAGCGACCGATCGCCGGAAATGATCCGGCAGCGGTGACGGTCCGTTCGTACAGGTATCGGCCTGAGGATTTGGAGCGGGTGAAGGGAATCGAACCCTCGTCATCAGCTTGGAAGGCTGTTGCTCTACCATTGAGCTACACCCGCGCCGCGGATAGTGATCAGAAGTCGGCAATCAGGTCGTTCGGATCATCCGGTCGCTGGCCTCTGCCTCCTGGCTGGTGGGGGAGGTAGGACTCGAACCTACGAAGGCGTAAGCCAGCGGATTTACAGTCCGCCCCCTTTGCCGCTCGGGACACTCCCCCGCCGTCGCACGCTGTATCCCAACGGATACATATGGTGCCAGCAGGGCCGGTTTATGGGGAGCACACGGCATGGTGTCAACCGCGCGACACCGCGTCCCCGGTCCCCGCCGGGCGCACAAGGGCGCGCCGATCCTTGCAATTTGACTGGCGGGCGTCGGACTGGCGATAGAGGACGGCCATGCCCCGCTCCGGCCCGCCCACGCCTGACGCCCGCCACTTGCACAAGCGCACCCGCCCGCGCAGGGCGGAGCACCGGCGCCTTGCCGGCGGCGAAGAGGCACGGCGTTCGGACGCCGGCGCAGCGATCCTCTACGGCTGGCACACGGTAAAGGCGGCGCTGGAAAATCCGGCGCGGCGTATCCGGCACCTCTATACCACCGAGAACGCCGCGCGCCGCTTGGCCGGAGAAGGCATCGCGCCGGACGTGATACCGGAAGTCGTGCGCCCCGACGCGATCGCGCGCCGGCTCGGCCCGGATGCCGTTCACAACGGGCTCTTGGCCGAAGCCGACCCCCTGCCCTCGCCCGAGCTCGAGGAGATCGAACCCGCGGGCATCGTGCTCGTGCTCGATCAGGTCACCGATCCGCACAATGTGGGCGCGATCCTGCGCACGGCGGCGGGCTTCGCCGTCGCTGCCGTGGTCACCACGGCGCGCCACAGCCCGGAAGCGACCGGCGTCCTGGCCAAGGCCGCCTCCGGCGCGCTGGAATACGTGCCGATGGTGACGGTGCAAAACCTCGCGCGCGCGCTCGAGACGCTGCGCGAGCGCGGGTACCGCATCGTCGGCCTCGACAGCAGCGGGGAGGTCGACCTCGCCGCGGCGGCGCTGCAGACGCCGCTCGCACTAGTGCTGGGCGCCGAGGGCAAGGGGCTGCGGCAATTGACCCGGGCGACCTGCGATCAGCTCGCCCGGCTCGACCTCCCAGGCCGAGTCAAGAGTCTCAACGTGTCGAACGCGACAGCGTTGGCGCTCTTTGTCGCGACTAGGCGCGCAACCTGAAGGCGCGGACGTAAGAGCGACGGCACCGGCGACCGCAGAAGCGATCGGGTGCTAATCCGCGCCCAAGGCCGCCGCCACGGCCGCGGCGTCGAGCTGCCGGGTGAATTCGTCGTGGATGTTGCACAGCGTCACCTTGAGATAGTTGCGGATGGTCGGGAAGTCGCGCCCGCGCAGCTTCTCGTGGATCGGCATGAGATTGAAATAGGTCTCCGCCCAGGGCTCGCAGATGTCGAAGGCACGCTTGGGCGCGTGCAGACCGATGAGCTGCAGACGGCGCACCAGCTCCACGCGCGCCTCGTTCCAGGCCTGCGCACCGAGCGCCGCCGGCACCGGATAGCGGTCGAATACCGACAGGACCACTGCGCTGAGCGCTTCGAGTTGCCGGTTGCGGTCGGCGCCATGGGGCCGCAGCACGCCCTCCACCAGCTCGGCGACCATCGCAAGCCCCAGCGGATAGGCCCGCCAGCGCGACTGCTCGACCGCCTCCTGGAAGCCCGGTTCGGCAAACAGCACCTTGGCGTAGTGGCCGGCGCGGGCGCGGGAATATTCGTAAATCCCCTTTTGCACGAGGAATGCCGATTGCCGGTCGATGAACTCGGCCAGCGCTTGCCTATCGCCGATCGGCGGGCGACGACGGAACAGCTCGAACAACCGCAACGATCCCTCCCGAATGGCCCGCAGCCTGGTCCCGGCCCCGCGGTGCACGCTCGGCAGCGTAGCAACTTCAACGGCTAAGGGCGGTATCCTAGTCCGAAAGTCTTATAAGGGCGGCGCCCGCTGCAATGGTACGCTTCGCCTGCGTCGGAGACTCGGCCTTAAGATCGCACTCCGCCGGTGGCAATGGGGGTTGCCGCATCAGCCAATCGACGGCGCCCCTCAGAGAGAGCTTCACGCCGGCTCCCCTTGTCCGGGGCCGGTCCATGATGACAAGGGAGGGTTACCGGCCCATGGCTCAGCCCAATCCAGGCAACGACGAGGCGCACTGGAAGAAGACCACCAACCTGATGCTCATACATCTCGGGGTCTGGGTCTTCTTCGGCTACATCGTCCAGATGTTCGTCGTCCCGCTCAACAAGATCACCATCCCCGTCCTCGAATTCCCGCTCGGCTTCTACATGGCCGCCCAGGGCTCGCTGATCGTGTTCGTGGTCCAGCTCTTCCTGTTCGCGAAGCAGCAGGATCGGATCGACCGCGAGTTCGGCGTTGCCGAAGACGACTGAGGGAGAATCGGACCATGGCTACACAGGCCCCTGCCGCCAGTTCGGATTTCATCAAGAATCTCGGACGGATGTACGGCACCTATACCGGCGGCTTCATCGGCTTCGTCATCTTGCTCGCAATTCTCGAGCAGTTCGGCGTCCCGAACAGGATTCTCGGCTATCTGTTCGTCGGCTTCACGATCGCGGTCTACGCCGTCATCGGGGTGATGAGCCGCACGGCGCAGATTTCCGAATATTACGTCGCCGGCCGGCGCGTCCCTGCCTTCTATAACGGTATGGCGACCGGCGCCGACTGGATGTCGGCCGCCTCCTTCGTCGGCATGGCCGGCACGCTGTTCCTGCTCGGCTACGATGGCCTCACCTGGGTGCTGGGCTGGACCGGCGGCTACGTGCTGGTGTCGATCCTGATCGGCCCCTATCTGCGCAAGTTCGGCGCCTATACCGTGCCCGACTTCATGTCGTTCCGGTTCGGCGGCAACTTCGCGCGCTTCATCGCGGTGGTCGTGCTGGTCTGCTGCTCCTTCACCTACGTGACGGCGCAGGTCTACGGCACGGGCATCATCGCCTCGCGCTTCCTGGGCATGCCGTTCGAAATCGCGGTGTTCGCCGGGCTCGCAGGGATTCTGCTCTGCTCGATGCTGGGCGGCATGCGCGCGGTCACCTGGACGCAGATCGCGCAATATATCGTGCTGATCATCGCCTACCTCACGCCGATCGTGATCCTGTCCACCAAGCATTACGGCATCCCGATCCCGGAACTCACCTACGGGCGGGCGATTGCGGAAATCACCGCGCGCGAACACCAGATGATAGAGGCCGGGCTGGCGACGGCGGCGGCGCTCAAGCCGCACATCCAGCCGTTCATCAACTACAGCGCGCTCAATTTCTTCGCGATCATGTTCTGCATGATGGTCGGCACCGCCTCGCTGCCGCATATCTTGATGCGCTACTTCACCACCCCGACGGTGCGCGAGGCGCGTCAGTCGGTGGCGTGGTCGCTGCTGTTCATCTTCCTGCTCTACTTCTCGGCGCCGGCCTACGCGGCGTTCTCCAAGCTCGAGGTCTATACCAACATCATCGGCCGCAACCTCGACGCCGTCCGCCCCTGGCTGTTCACATGGGGCGAACTGGGCCTGATTCAGATCTGCGGCAAGAATGCCGTCAACCATGACGCCATCATCGCCGCCTGCCAGGCGATCGCCGGCCATCCCGGCGTCGTCCGCCTGCAGGACTTCGTCATCAATACCGACGTGATCGTGCTCTCCACGCCGGAGATCGCGGGCCTTCCGTACGTGATCTCGGGCCTGGTCGCCGCCGGCGGCCTCGCCGCGGCGCTCTCCACCGCCGACGGCCTCCTGCTCGCCATCGCCAACGCGCTCAGCCACGACATCTACTACAAGATGCTCGATCCCAACGCCCCGACCATCCGTCGGCTGACCGTGGCGCGGGCGCTCTTGTTCGTTGTCGCGGTGTGCGCGGCCTATCTCGCCTCGACCAAGCCGGGCGACATTCTGGCCATGGTGGGGTGGGCGTTCTCCCTCGCCATGGCCGGCAACTTCCCGGCACTGGTCATGGGTATCTGGTGGAAACGCACGACCGCGACCGGCGCAGTGTGCGGGATGATCGCGGGTTTCGGCCTCTGCATCTTCTATCTGCTCACGACGCGCTATTTCCCCGGCTTTGGCGTGAAGTATTTCGGCATGACATCGCTGACCAACGCGGCCACCGGCGCACCGCTGGTCCCGGATCTTGCCAAGGCGATGGCTGCCCCCAACGCCATGGAGGTCTGGCCGACGCTCGCGCATCCGCTGGCCAACAAGGTCGGGTGGTTCGACCTGAACAACATCGCCTGCGGACTTTTGGGAACGCCGCTCGGCTTCCTGGTGATCTACGTGGTCAGCCTGCTCGGCAAGGAGCCGTCGAGGGAAATGCAGGCCTATGTCGACGAGATCCGCAAGCCGCGCGGGCGCACGATCCTCGAAGAAAAGACCTGACCGGCCGCCGAGCCGGTTCGCGAGCGGGGCCCTGTCGGGCCCCGCTTCTTTTGTGCGCGGGCGGGCGGCCTCCCTTGCCGCCGGGGACGGCGCCAGCCATCCTCGAACGTGATCTGAAAGCAGCACCCATGGGCGCCTCGTATCCCATCCTGAGCTATTGGTACTTCCACCTGCCGAACTTCGTCCTGGCTGCGCTGATGTACACGCTGCTCGGCCGGGTGCTGCTCGGACTGGTCGTCGCTCCGGAGTCCTCGAACTACATCTGGCGGTTCTTCTGCCGCCTCACCGATCCGTTCATTGCGGTGATCGCCCCGGTGACGCCGAAGGCCGCCACGCCGGTGGTCGTCTGGCTGTTCGGGGTCGTCTGGCTGTTCTGGCTGCGCGTCGGCCTGCTCTATCTGTTCCTGCTACTCGGCGCGGTGCCGCGCACGAACTGAACGCGCCATGGATCGCACGCTCTATTATATCGGCATCGCCTTTTTCGGGATGGTCAACGGCCTGTTCAACCAGACCTGGCTGCTGTTCGCGCTCATTCACGCGCAGATTCTCTCCCCGGCGCTCTTGTTCGGCAGCGTGGGGCTGACCCTGATGTTCGCCTCGCTGATGGTCTCGACCGCGACCATCATCCTCGCCGGCATTCCCGCCGCCATCTACGAGCGCGTGGTCGGGGCCAAGGACGATTCGACCGGCGTTTCGTTGTGGATCTGGCTCGCCGGCAGCGGCCTGCTCGCATTGCCGGCGATGGGCAATTTCTTCAACGTCCGGCTTTGACCTGCCCTCGCAGCTTTGCTGCAATCCTGCCTCCAGACACTCGCTTGTGATGGCATTGCCGGCGGATTCGCGGCAAGATCACCCCCGCCGGACCCGTTTCCCTCCACGGGGGCGATATGGAACATATGCGAGAGGTTGCCTTTGCGACCGTGCTGCGCGCCTGCGCGTTCGGCTCGCTCGCCATCTTCTGCGTCATGATCGGCTTGTCCTTCGAGCCGCGCGCCGCCTTCCAGGCCGGCGGGTTTCTCACCACGCTGATGGCCGCGATCCTGATTTTCAAGGCACGCGAGGCCCTGACCAAGAACTATCGCAGGACGGAGATGTGGCTCTACCTGCCGAAAGAGGTCCGGCCGCCGGAGGCCTACGCGCAATGGGCCAGCGCCACCGTGCTGCGCGAGACCTATCTCACATTCGCGAAATGGACGTCGGCAATCGCCGTCGCGCTGTGGGCCTTGGCGCTGGCCTTTTCGCTGATCGGGACGTGACAGGCGCGGCGTCCGGCCGCCGGCACGTTCGGCGCGGGTGGACCTCGGCCGCGATACCATGGCGCTCGGCGCCGGCGTGCCGGGCCGCGTTGCTCAAAATTCGAAGCCCCGGCGAACTCGCGTTGCCGGGGCTTCTTCATGTCGCGTATCGCAGGGGGGCTGGGAGGGACGCGACACTACGCGTTATTTAGGAAACGTCGCGCGCGAAACAAGAACGCCAGGAGAGCAAAAAAAAGCGGCGCGATCGTCATCTCGCGGGTGCCGGCAACCCGCGTCTCGGGGTATGAATCGACTGTCCGCCCCTCCCTTGCTCGCGCGAGGGCGTCAACGAGGTGCAAGCCATGGCTCAAACCATCCGCGAGAAGGCCAAGATCCGCCAGAACCGCGAAGAGGATCGCTCGAGCGAGGACGACATTGCGCGGTCGCGTCTCGGTCCGCGCGGTCAAAAAGACGCGCCGGACACCGCCACTATGACGGAGGAAAGCAAGCTGCAAAACCCGCCCCCGGTCGATCCGGGACACACGGCGTGATGCGCGCGCAGGCCACTCGGCTCGGCCTGCGGCGACCCGACATCGGCCGGCGCAGTGCACGTCAAGAAAAGGCCCCGCCGAGGCGGGGCTCAAGTCGTCAGGACGAACGAGCTCAGAGGGTCTTGGAGCCCGCTCCGCACGATCAAACGCATGGACGGCGCCGGCGGTTCCACGCCGACCGAAAACATTTCAGCCGTGCGCCCGCCATGGCCTGCCAACCGCGCGAAGGATGCGTGCCGCGCCTAAAGCATGATCCCGAAAAGTGTGCAGCGGTTTTCGGAAAAGATCATGCTCAGACAAGAAGCTAAATCGGGATGACGATTCGAAGAAAAGTCATCCCGATCTAGCGGTGAAAGCCGTACAGCCTGCGGGCCACCCACCAGCTCCTACCGGATGAACGTTCCATTGCGCAGTTCGGCGACCGCCTGCTGAAGTTCCGACTGGGTGTTCATCACGATCGGGCCGTACCAGGCGACCGGTTCCTCGATCGGCTTGCCCGAGACCAGCAGGAACCTGACGCCCTCATCGCCGGCCTGGACCGTGACTTCGTCCCCGCTGTCGAACAGCACGAGCGAGCGGTTGCCGGTGCGCTCGCGGACCAACATTGCTCCCGCCCGGTCCTCCTTCTCGGTAAGAACACCCAAGGGCTGCGATGCATCCCGAAACGTTCCCGAGCCCTCGAAGACATAGGCGAAGGCATGCCGCCCGAGCTCGACCGCGAAGGTCTTGCGCCGGCCCGGCGGCACGGAGATGTCGAGGTAGCGCGGGTCGGCCGCGACCCCGTCCACGGGACCGCGCTTTCCCCCGAACTCTCCGCAAATCACCCGAACGCGGGTGCCGTCGTCATCGCCGACCTCCGCGATCTCGCCGGCCGGAATGTCCTGATAGCGCGGCGCGGTCATCTTGAGCGAGGAAGGCAAGTTGGCCCAGAGCTGGAACCCATGCATGCGCCCGTCCGGGTCGCCTTGCGGCATTTCCTGGTGCAGGATTCCGCGGCCGGCGGTCATCCACTGCACGTCGCCGGCGCCGAGCTTCCCGCGATTTCCCAAGCTGTCGCCGTGGTCCACCGTTCCCGCCAGCACATAGGTGATGGTCTCGATGCCGCGATGCGGATGCCACGGAAATCCGGCGCGATAATCCTCAGGACGCTCGTTGCGGAAGTCGTCGAGCAGCAGGAACGGATCGAACTCGCCGGTATCTCCGAAGCCGAAGGCCCGGCGCAGCTTCACGCCGGCTCCTTCCATGGTCGGCTGTGACTCGACAATCCGCTTGATCGGTCGGACGGACATGATGCCTCGCAGGCTTTGCTGATCGCGAAGCCTCCTATCTAGGTATCGCCGGCGACGCCGTCGAGAGCAGGCCCGCCTGCCGCGTGCGATGCCGCAGCCGCGGAGCGCGCATGCGGCCGCCCAGCAGTCCCGGAAGATCCGCATCGTTCAGTCGCGACGAGCGCGCGGCGCCGCTGGCAAGGCCGGCGATCGGTGCCGGGTGAGAGATTTGAACTCCCGACCAACGGTTTACAAAACCGCTGCTCTACCGCTGAGCTAACCCGGCATACCAACGCTTGATGACTCGAAGACGCGCTGATTGCTGGCGCTTTGCTACCGATTCGGCCTGCGAATTGCAATTCGCGTAACAGGAGGACCGAGAAATCGCTCGGCGCCATCGAGTGCAGAGCGCGCAATTGAAAATCGCGTTCGCCGCCGCCCTCGCCATGGCCGCGGGCATGGCTCTGAAGTGTCAGCGCACCGCCGCGACAGTCGTGCGCTGGAGTCAGACACTCCTACCAGAGTGTTACGAACGACTGCATCGCTTGCAAGATGAACTCGGACGTGGCGACGAGCCCAAATGCAACAACAAGCGAGAAATGGATCATGTTGCGCCCCCTCTCGTAAGCCCGCCCCAGTTGCTAACGGTCATTCGCGACCGAAATCCGGCGGGCTTGTTGCCGCTGCGCCACAGCGGGAAAAAATCGTAAACCGGCCCAAGGCCGAGATTCTGGTCGATCGAGGGGGCGCTTGACCGAACCAGGCCGACAGGGGGAGTCCTACGGCACGCGTCGCTCCGGCTACTGCGAGCCCCACCTTGCGGAGGAGGCCGCAACGGCACATGCTCGCCCTTCCGCGCGGCTCG
>JBAUOM010000148.1:0-7017 GCA_049579765.1 Xanthobacteraceae bacterium | reverse complement strand
CAACTGGAGCTGATCCGAGCGCATCCCGATCTCGCAGGGAAGGCGGCGCGCGCGGGCCTGCTCACCGCCGCTTCCACGGCCGAGCAGGCGAGCGCCGGGCTCGACCGCTTGTCGGAGGCCGAGTTTGCGCGATTCCACCGGCTGAACGACGCCTACCGCGAGAAATTCGCCATCCCGTTCATCATCTGTGTGCGGCGGCACGGCAAGGACTCGATCCTGCGGCAGTTCGAGCACCGGCTGCAGAACGGCACGACCGCCGAGACCGAAACGGCGCTCGCCGAAATCGTCCGCATCGCCGCGCTTCGCCTCGACCAGCGGGTCGAAGCCGCCGATCGCCTCGCGGTTCACGGCCGCCTGTCGACCCATGTCCTCGACACCCACGGCGGCGGCCCGGCGGCCGGCGTAGCGATCGAGCTTTTCGAGCTCACCGCCGGCGGCGAGCGCAACTGGATCACCCGTGCCATCACCAATCGCGACGGCCGCACCGATGCACCCTTGATCGGCGGGCGCCCGCTGCCGATCGCCCGCTACGAATTGCACTTCCATGTCGCGGACTATTTCGCTCAGCGCGGCGCGCCGCAGGCGGATCCGCCGTTTCTCGAGGTAGTGCCGGTGCGGTTCGCGGTGGCAGAGCCGGAGGGCCATTACCACGTGCCGCTGCTGGTCACGCCCTGGAGCTACGCCACCTATCGCGGCAGCTGAAGGCCGTGCCGCGGTGACCGGGGAATAGGCAAACTTGAGCAAAATGCCTAGTGTTGAGGCAAAGCGAAGCAACTAGGCCGTCGCCGCCGACACCGGCCATGCCGTGCGGGCTGGCACGCCGATTGCTCAGATAGCGCGCAGCACGCCGGCCCCAACCGGCCCTACAGGGAGCGTCAAACATGCACATGATCAGGCTCTTCGGGATGCTCGCGGGAGCGGCGGCGGCCGCCCTGGCGGCGAGCCCCGTATCCGCTCAGACCGATGTGAAGTTCGCCCTCGACTGGAAGTTCGAAGGTCCGTCCGCGCCCTATTTCGTCGCCATCGACAAGGGCTACTACAAGGCCGAGGGCCTCAACGTCACCATCGACTCCGGCCCGGGCTCCGTCGCCGGCATCGCGCGGGTGGCGGCCGGCACCTATCCCATCGGCTTCTTCGACATCAACTCGCTGGTGAAGTTCCAGGACCAGAACCCGGACAAGAAGGTCAAGGCGGTGTTGATGGTCTACGACAAGCCGCCGTTCGCGATCGGCACCACCGCCAAAACCGGCATCGCCAAGCCGAAGGACCTCGAAGGCCGGGTGCTCGGCGCGCCGGCGGCCGACGGTGCGTTCGCGCAGTGGAAGGCGTTCGTGAAGGAGAACGGCATCGACGCCTCCAAGGTCAAGATCGAGAACGTCGGTTTCCCCGTGCGCGAACCGATGCTCGCCGAAGGCAAGGTTGACGCGATCACCGGCTTCTCGTTCTCGATGCACTACAACCTGCTGCAAAAGGGCCTCAAGCCTGAGGATATCAAGATCATGCTGATGGCGGATCACGGCCTCGTGCTCTATGGCAACGCGATCATGGTCAATCCGGACTACGCCAAGGCCCATCCCAAGGTAGTCGCCGGGTTCGTTCGCGCCACCATCAAGGGCGTGCTCGATACCATCAAGGACCCGGACACAGCGATCAAGTCGGTGATGTCGCGCAACGAGACCGCCGACGCCAAGATCGAGCTCGATCGGCTGAAGATGTCGCTGCGCGACAACTTCGTGACGCCGTGGGTGAAGGCCAACGGCTTCGGCGACGTCGACATGGCGCGGCTCGCCAAGTCGATCGATCAGATCGGGCTGACCTACGACTTCAAGAACCGCCCGAAGGCCGAGGACATCTTCACCAGCGAGTATCTTCCGCCGGCATCCGAGCGCAAGCTGTGAACTGAGCTGTCATGTCCCGGACGCGCTGCAGCCTGTAGCCCGGATGAAGCGAAGCGAAATCCGGGGTGGGTGGCGCGCGGCGAGCGCGTCCCGCATTGCGCTGCGCTCCATGCGGGCTACGGGCTGGCTGCTTGAGCCGACGTTGTAGCGACGATGAATGACGCTTCTCGGGTTCATGCTGAGGCGTCCGCGAAGCGGGCGTCTCGAAGCATGGGTCCGTCCGACATGACGGCCTCCGTCGACATCGGCAACGTCACGCTGACCTATCGCGGAGCCTCTGGCGGCGTTCTCGCCCTGCAGGGCACGAGCCTCAGCGTCCGCCGCGGCGAGTTCGCCGCCGTGGTCGGCCCTTCGGGCTGCGGCAAGTCGTCGCTGATGAAGCTCGTGACCGGGCTCGTTGCCCCCGACTCCGGTGACATCGTCATTTTTGGCGATCGCGTGCGCGGGCCGGTGAAGATCGCCGGCATGGCGTTCCAGAATCCGAACCTGCTGCCCTGGCGCAAGGTGGTCGACAACGTGCTGCTCCCGCTGGAGATCGTGCAGCCGCACCGGCAGAAATTCCGGCGCGAGAAGGAGCAATACCGCGCGCAGGCGGGTGCGCTGCTCAAGACCGTCGGCCTCGACGGCTTCGGCGAACGTTTCCCGTGGGAACTGTCCGGCGGCATGCAGCAACGCGTCTCGCTCTGCCGCGCGCTGATCCATCAGCCTGCGCTGCTCATGCTCGACGAGCCGTTCGCCGCGCTCGACGCCTTCACTCGCGAGGAATTGTGGTGCGTGCTGCGCGACCTGTGGCAGAAGCTCGCTTTCACCGTGATCCTGGTCACGCACGACCTGCGCGAAGCCGCGTTCCTGGCCGACAATATCCACGTCATGAGCGCGCGGCCCGGCCGCATCGTGATGACCAAGGCGGTCGAGCTGCCGCGTCCGCGCGACCTCGATATCTGCTTCGAGCCGCGTTTCGTCGACATCGTGCACGAGCTGCGCGCCAAGATCGCCGAGGTGCGCAAGGCATGAACCTGCTCGCGAGCCTGCCGCATCTGTCGCCGCGAACTCGCTGTGCCCTCTCTCCCCGGAGGGGAGAGCGTCGGGGTGAGGGGGTTCGAAGCTTATCGAGGGACCCGGACCCCTCACCCTACCCCTCTCCCTACGGGAGAGGGAGCAGACCGAGTCGGCCGCCCGATCGGCGGACAACTCGTGGCCCCTCTACCCAGCGGGAGAGCGGCGCATGAACCTGACGCTGGAAAAGCTGTCGCCCTGGCTGTTCACCATCGGCCTGTTCGTGCTGTGGGAGCTCGCCTGCCGCATCTTCAAGATCGACACCTTCGTGTTGCCGGCGCCGTCGCAGATCTTCGAGGCCGTATTCAGGTACTGGGCGCCGTTGGCCAAGAATTCGTTCGTCACGCTGTGGACCACGCTCGCGGGCTTTGCGCTCGCCGTCGTGTTCGGGGTCGTGCTCGGCATCATCGTCGGGTGGTCGCGCACCATCTATCGCGGGCTCTACCCCGTGATGATCGGCTTCAACTCGATCCCGAAGGTCGCGGTCGTTCCGATCCTGATCATCTGGTTCGGAATCGGCATCGTGCCGGCGGTGCTCACCGCCTTTCTCATCTCGTTTTTCCCGATCGTGGTGAACGTGGCCACCGGGCTTGCCACCATGGAGCCGGAGCTGGAGGACGTGTTGCGCGCGCTCGGCGCGCGCAAGCTCGACATCATGCTCAAGGTCGGAATTCCGCGCACGCAACCCTATCTGTTCGGATCACTCAAGATCGCCATCACGCTCGCCTTCGTCGGCGCCGTCATGTCCGAGACCATCGGCGCCAATGCGGGACTGGGTCACCTGATGGTGCAGGCCGGATCGAACTTCCAGATGCCGCTGGTGTTCGCCTGCCTGCTCGGCCTCGCTGTCGAAGGCATCGCGATGTACGCGGTGTTCGCCTACGTCGAAGCCCATTTCACCCGCTGGGCGTTCCGCTCGTCGATGAGCGCGGCGGCCTGAGCGTCCCCATCTGCAGTCGTCATCGAGCCGATCGTCGCCTGCGCGCGCGTGGTCCTTTCGCCGCATGTGACAACGTGGAGTGGCGTTGCCGACCGCGCGCGACCTGGCGCCGCCACGCTTCTCACGGGGTGAGCGATTGGTTATCGTCCGGCCAACCGACAAATAGGGAGGATGCCTTGGTCACGAACTATCGCAACGCGCGCTGGGCGAGTCTTGTCGCCGCTACCGTCGTTCTGTCGTGGCTGCAGCCCGGTGGCTCGCTTGCGCAGGACAAGCCGCTCACCGCGGTTCGCGCGGCCTACATCCCGGTTGCGACCTGGCTTCCCGCCTGGGTCGCGCTCGACAAGGGCATCTTCGCCAAGCACGGCCTCGCCGTCACCTTGACCCCGATCCAGAACATCTCGCTGCTCCCCGGCACCGTCGGACGGCAGTTCGAGTTCGCGGCGTCGACCCCGACGGATCTGCTCAAGGCAGCGGCCGGCGGCCTCGACGTGGTAGCCAGCGCCGGCGAGGCGATCGAGGTCAAGAGCAATCCGACCACGCAAGTGATCGTGCGCAAGGATTCCGGCATCAAGAGCCCCGCCGACCTCAAGGGCAAGGCGATCGCGGCGCCGACGATCGGGGCGGTCATCCACGTGGCGACGCTCTATTGGCTCAAGAAGCACGGGGTCGATCCCGCCTCGATCCGCGCCGTCGAGGTGCCGTTTCCCAACATGGGGGACCAGCTCAAAGCCGGCAATGTCGACGCGGTCGAGGCGCTCGAGCCGTTCACCGGCGCGCTGCTCGCGGCCGGCAACATTTCACTCGGAGATCCACTCCTGGCGGCCGGCGACGAGGTGCTGTTCCCGTTCTGGATCTCCGACGGGACATGGGCGCGCGCCAATCGTCCGATCATCAAGGCGTGGATCGACGCCCTGACCGAGGCCAAGTCCGACATGGATGCCCACCCCGCCGACGCCCGCGCCATTCTCGCCAAGTATTCGCGCCTGCCGCCGGCGATCGTGGCCAAGGTGCCGCTGCCGACCTATCGCTTCACCATCAAGCCGGAGGAACTCGGGGTCTGGATCGAGGTGCTGAAGGACTTGGGCCAGTTGTCGGCGCCGGTCGACAAGTCCAAGCTGGTGGTGACGGCCCAGTGAATGCGGCCGATGCCGGCGATGCGACGGCAGCCGCGCGTGATCTGGTCTTCTCCTGCCGCCATGCGTCGGTCGATTTGCCGCATCAAGACGGCGCGCGGCGCATCCTCGACGATATCTCGCTCGAACTCAGCGGCGGCGAGTTTCTGACCATCGTCGGTCCCTCGGGCACCGGCAAGACCACGCTGTTGCGCCTGCTCGGCGGGCTGACGCCGTGCACGCGCGGCGCCGTCCACGTGCACGGACGTCCGATCGACGGCCCGCCTGCCGACGTCGTCATCGTCTTTCAGGATTATTCACATGCCCTGCTGCAGTGGCGCACCGTCGGCCGCAACGTCGCGTTCGGCTTGGAAGGCAAGCTGCCGCGCAGCAAGGTCCGCGAGCGGGTACGCGATGCGTTGCGGCTCGTCCGGCTCGACGGCCACGAGGGCGATTATCCCTGGCAGCTCTCCGGCGGCATGCAGCAACGCGTGCAGATTGCGCGCGCGCTGGCCGTGCGTCCGGCGGTGCTGCTGATGGACGAACCGTTCGCGGCACTCGACGCCATGACCAAGGCGACGCTGCAGGACGAGCTGCAGCGGCTGCGCGCCGCCACCGGATCGAGCGTCGTGTTCGTCACCCACGACATCGAGGAGGCGGTCTATCTCGGCGACCGGGTCGCCGTCATCACCGGCGCGCCGGGCCGGATCGAGCGCACGGTCGCGGTCGATCTGCCCAAGCCGCGCGACCAGATCGTCACGCGCCAGCTGCCGAAATTCCTCGAGCTGCGCTACTTGTTGCATCAGGCGATCGGGCAGAGCGAGCATGCGTGAGCGGGCAGGCCTCCTGACGCGCGTCAATTGGGCGGGGCTCGCGACCGTCGCGCTCGCCTTCGCGCTATGGGAAATGCTGCTGCGCGCCGGGCTCGCGCAATACCAGAACCTGCCCGCGCCGTCGGCGATCGCCTACGGGCTGGTCGAGATCGCGGCGAGCGGCCAGCTCCTCGCCGACACGCTGCATACGCTGCGCTCGGTGCTGGTCGGTTGGGCCGCGGCGCTCGTGACCGGCGTGGCCTTGGGGCTGCTGCTCGGCGGATCGCGGACGTTGCGGCGTTATTCGCTCGCTTCGATCGAGGTCTTGCGCCCGATGCCGGGGATCGCCTTCGCGCCGGTGGCGCTGCTTCTGTTCGGCTTCTCGCTGCAGATGGAATTGATGGTCATCATCCTGCCCGCGCTCTGGCCGGTGCTGATCAACACCATGGGCGCGGTGATGGGAGTGCACGCGCGCCTGTTCGAGGTGGGTCGGACGTTTCGGCTCTCGCGCGGCGAGATCTTGCGCAAGATCATGCTGCCGGCGGCGTTGCCCGGCGTGCTCGTCGGCGCGCGGCTGAGCATGACGCTCGCGCTCGTGCTGGCGATCGTGGCCGAGATGATCGGCAATCCCGCCGGGCTCGGCTACGCGGTCGTGCGCGAGCAGCAGGCGATGCGCCCGGAGCTCGTCTTCGCCTATGTGGTGGCGATCGGCGCGCTCGGCGTGATCTTGAACGCGGCGCTCACCGGAGCGGTTGCGCGCTTGTTCCCCGCCGCCTCCGGCCGGCTACGCGAGGCCGCTTGATGAACGCGTCGCCGACCAGCCGGCGCCTCGCCGGACAGCTGCGCGCCGTGCTGGCGAGCCTGCCGCCCGCGCGCGGATTGCTGCCGCTGCTCCTGCTGCTCCTCGTGTGGCAGATGATCCAGCCCGGTCCGTCGCCCTATTTTCCGGGGCCGGCGCAATGGTGGAAGGCCGCCGGGAGCCTGTTCGATCGTGACCGCCTCCTCGCCGCCTTCGGCGCGACGACCTTCAGCTTTCTTCTGGGGCTCGCGCTGGCGATCGTCCTCGGGACCGCACTCGGCGTCCTCGTCGGGATTTCGCGCCGGGCGGACCGCGCGCTGCAGCCGCTGCTCGAGTTCATGCGCGCCATCCCGCCGCCGGTGACGGTGCCGATCGCCACGCTCCTGATCGGCTACAG
>JBAUOM010000147.1:0-8619 GCA_049579765.1 Xanthobacteraceae bacterium | reverse complement strand
GTGCGCGACGCGGCGATCCTGCTCGCCTCCATGGCGGGACACGATCCCAAGGACACGACCTCGGTCGACCGCCCCGTACCCGCTTACGAAGCGGCGGTCGGCAGGTCGGTCAGAGGAATGAAGGTCGGCATCCCGAAGGAATACCGCATCGACGGCATGGCCGCGGAGATCGACGCGCTGTGGCAGCAGGGGGCGCGGTGGCTCGCGGCCGCCGGCGCCGAAATCGTCGAGGTGTCGCTGCCGCACACCAAATACGCGCTGCCGGCCTATTACATCGTCGCGCCGGCCGAGGCCTCGTCCAATCTCGCGCGTTATGACGGCGTGCGCTATGGCCTGCGCGCCCCCGCGCGCGACGTCGTCGCCATGTACCGGCGTACGCGCGCGGAGGGTTTCGGCACGGAGGTGCGCCGGCGCATCATGATCGGCACCTATGTGCTCTCGGCGGGATATTACGACGCCTATTACCTGCGGGCGCAGAAGGTGCGCACGCTGATCAAGCGGGACTTCGAGGACGTCTTCGCCGAAGGCGTGGATGCGATCCTCGCGCCGGCCACGCCCTCGGCCGCGTTCGGCATCGGCGAGAAGGGCGCGGCCGACCCGGTCGAGATGTACCTCAACGACGTCTTCACCGTGACCGTGAACATGGCGGGCCTGCCGGGCATCGCCGTCCCGGCCGGTCTGTCGTCCGAGGGCCTGCCGCTCGGGCTGCAACTCATCGGCCGCCCGTTCGACGAGGAGACGCTGTTCTCGCTCGGCCATGTCGTCGAGCAGGCGGCGGGGCGGTTCGCGCCGCAGCGGTGGTGGTCACTGCCTGTCGGTTGATCTTTGCTCGTGATGCGATGAACCTGGCCGAATTCAAACGCTCCCTCGTGAAGACGAAGCCGCCCGCCGGCATCGCGCCGGCGCTGTCGGCGATGTGGTGGGCGGGCAAGGACCAATGGGAGACCGCACACAAGATCGTCATGGATGCGGGCGGCAGTGATGCCGCCTGGGTGCATGCATATCTGCACCGCGTCGAGGGCGACATCGACAACGCGCGCTATTGGTACCGGCAGGCGCAACGTCCACTCTCGCGCAAGCCGCCGGCTGCGGAATGGGACGCGATCGTGGACACATTGCTGGCAGGGAAGCCGTGAACGAGGAACCGCCGGCGCGGCCGCCGTGCGCGATCATTGGATGGCGATGCCGGCGTCCTTGATGACGGCGCCCCATTTGTTGATGTCGGACTTGAGAAGGGCTGCCAACGCTTCGGGTGTGGAGCCGATCGGCTTGTAACCCAGTTGTTCCAGCTTTCCCTTGACCAAGGGGTCGGCCAGCGCGGCGCGGGCGTCGGCATTGATCTTGGCGACGATCTCGGAAGACGTCTTGGCCGGGACGAACAAGCCCTGCCACGACGATACCTCGAAGCCGGGCAGCGTCTCCGCGATCGTCGGCAGATCCGGCGCCGCCGGCTCCCGCTGGGCGCCGGTCACCGCCAGCCCGCGGATTTGGCCCGTGCGCGCGCTCTCGAGCAGCGCGCCGCTGCCGAAATAGAGGTCCACGCGTCCGGGAATGAGGTCGTTGAGGACGGGACCGGCGCCGCGGTAGGGGACGTGGGTCATCTCGAGTTCGGCCATCCGCTTGAACAGCTCTCCCGTGAGGTGTGGCGCGCTGCCGGTGCCGGGCGACGCAAGCGTGAGCTTGCCCGGGTTCGCCTTGGCGAAGGCGATGAAGTCCTTGACCGACTTCGCCGGCGAAGAATTGGGAACGAACATGAAGAAGGGAAAGGCGGTGAGCAGAACGACCGGCGCCAGGTCCGCGATCGGATCGTAGCCGAGCGAGCGGTAGAGGCTGCGGTTCACGGCAAGCGAGGAGGTGGCGTACAAGATCGTGTAGCCGTCGGGGTCCGAGCGTGCCACCAGTTCGTTGGCGATATTGGTGCCGCCGCCCGGCTTGTTCTCGATCACGACCTGTTGGCCCCAGCTCTTCGAGAGCGGCTCGGCGACCAGACGCGCGACGAAGTCGGTCGGTCCGCCCGGCGCCAGCGGCGCGACGAGGCGGACGAAGCGGGTCGGCCAGGCCGGGCCGGGCGAGCTCTGCGCCGGGGCCCGGCGGGCCAGACCCGGTGCCAGGGCGGCCGTTGCGGCAAGCGCGATCGTGCGGCGGCGCGTGATCATTCGTTGACCTTGATATTGGCCGCCCTGATGACGGTGGCCCACTTGTCCATCTCGGCTTTGAAGTGCGCCGCGAGCTGCTCGGGGGTGGAGCCGACGGTGATGAAACCGAGTTGCTCGAGCTTTGCCTTGACCGGCGGCTCTGCGAGCACGGCGACGGTGTCGGCATGCATCTTCCGGATGATGTCGGGCGGCGTCCTGGCCGGCACGAAGAAGGCGAACCACGACGAGGTGTCGTAGCCGGGCACGCCAGCCTCGGCGATGGTCGGCACGTCGGGCGCAACCTGCACCCGCTCGGCCGTGGTCACGCCCAGCGCGCGCAGTTGACCGGATTTGACCAGCGGAAGGCCCGAGGCCATCACCGCGAACATGACGTCGACGCGTCCGGCGATGACATCGGTGTAGGCCGGTGAGGCGCCGCGGTAGGGCACGTGGGTGAGGTCGACCTTGGCCAAGTATTTGAACAGCTCGCCGCTCATGTGCGGGGAGCTTCCGTGCCCGGGCGTGGCATAGGTGATCTTGCCGGGATTGGCCTTCGCTGCCGCGATGAGATCGGCGACCGAATGAAGCGTGGAGGAAGTCGGCACCACCAGCAGGTTGGGGAAGTGGCAGATGAGCGTGATCGGAGCGAAATCGGCGACCGGATCGTAGCCGATCGACGCGAACAGGTAGCGGTTGATGGCGAGGCCCGCCGCGCTGATGTACATGGTGTAGCCATCGGGGGCGGAACGGGCGACGAATTCGGAGGCGATGTTACCGCCAGCGCCCGGCTTGTTCTCGACCACCACCTGCTGGGCCCATATCTCCGACAGCCGTCCGCCGACGATGCGGCCGACCGCGTCGATCCCGCCTCCGGGCGTGAACGGCACGACGAGCTTGACGATGCGGCTGGGCCAGAGCTCGCGCGATGAGGGTTGCGCGCCGGCACCGCGGCCGGGGAGGGCGAGCGCGGACGCTGCCGAGACTTGGATGAGCGCGCGGCGGGTGAGCATGACCTCCCTCCCTCTCCTCGCATCCGTTGGCCGGAGCGAAGAGGCGCGCGTCGGTGCGCGCGCCTCCATGTTGGAGACAGGCTAGCGCCGTGCGGCAGCTCCTACAACCCGCCGATCCCGATGATCCGTCGCGGCCTGCCGCGACATGTCGTCAGCCCGACGGTGCCGCCCGTGAGCTGTTGGCTATTTCGATTGCCCCCGCGCGATCGGCGGCAGATCCTCGTCGCCGTCGACCGTCGTCTTGCCCATGTGCTCCCCGCCGTTGAGCAGGAAGAGCGCGAGCGCCACGGCGAGCAGCGCTCCGAGAACGACGCCGAGCGTCCCGGTCGGTGCCCTGTTGCCAGTCATCGCGACCTCCGATAATTCAAACCTTCCGGCCAACGCCTGCATCGGATCGAGGTTCCTGCGCCGGAGGAAGGCGCGGCGGGAACTGCGGCAACCCTGTGGCGTGCCGGCTGGGCATCTAACGAAAAGAGGCACGCGTTGGCGCTCGCGCGTTCCGGTGGGATTGATCGATGACCGCGCTGCCGGCGAAATCGAAGCTGATCAAGGGCGGAACCGGCGACTGGGAGGTCGTCATCGGCATGGAGATCCATGCCCAGGTGACGTCGCAGTCGAAGCTCTTTTCCGGCGCCTCGACGGCGTTCGGCGGCGAGCCCAATTCACACGTATCGCTGGTCGACGCCGCCATGCCCGGCATGCTGCCGGTGATCAACGAGGAGTGCATCAGGCAGGCGGTCCGCACCGGGCTCGGGCTCAAGGCGCGGATCAATTTGAAATCGGTGTTCGACCGCAAGAACTATTTCTATCCCGACCTGCCGCAGGGTTATCAGATCAGCCAGTACAAGTCGCCGATCGTGGGCGAGGGCGAGGTCGTCGTCGATACCGCTGACGGAGAGACAGTCGTCGTCGGCATCGAGCGGCTGCACCTCGAGCAAGATGCGGGCAAATCGCTGCACGACCGCCATCCGACCTTGTCCTTCGTCGATCTCAACCGCGCCGGCGTGGCGCTGATGGAGATCGTGTCGAAGCCCGATCTGCGCTCCTCCGAGCAGGCCAAGGCCTTCGTCGCGAAGCTGCGTACCATTCTGCGCTATCTCGGCACCTGCGACGGCGACATGGAGAAGGGCAACCTGCGCGCCGACGTCAACGTGTCGGTGCGCAAGCCCGGGGCGCCCCTGGGAACGCGCTGCGAGATCAAGAACGTCAACTCGATCCGCTTCATCGGCCAGGCGATCGAGCACGAGGCACGGCGTCAGGTCGAGATTCTGGAGGATGGCGGGAGGATCGAGCAGGAGACACGGCTGTTCGACCCGGATAAAGGCGAGACGCGCTCGATGCGCAACAAGGAGGAGGCGCACGACTATCGCTACTTCCCCGACCCCGACCTGTTGCCGCTCGAGCTCGCCGCAGCCTATGTCGAGGATATCGCGACGCATCTGCCCGAGCTTCCGGACGAGAAGAAACAGCGCTTCATGGGCGACTACGGCCTCTCCGGCTACGACGCCGGAGTGCTGGTTGCCGAGCGCGAGACGGGGGATTTCTTCGAGGCGGTTGCCAAAGGCCGCGATGCCAAGCTCGCGGCTAACTGGGTCATCAACGAGCTCGCCGGGCGGCTCAACAAGGAAGGCCGCGACATTGCCGCCTCTCCGGTATCGGCAGGGCAGCTTGCCGCTATCCTCGATCTGATCGCGGCCGGCACGATTTCAGGCAAGATCGCCAAGGACTTGTTCGAGATTTGTTGGAGCGAGGGCGGCGATCCGCGCGCGATCGTGGAGGCGCGTGGCCTGAAACAGGTCACCGACCTCGCCGTGATCGAGAGGGTGGTCGACGAGATCATCGCCGAGAACCCGGAGAAGGCGCAGCAGGCGAAGGCGAAGCCCGCGCTTGCCGGCTGGTTCGTCGGTCAGGTGATGAAGGCGTCCGGCGGCAAGGCCAACCCGAAAACCGTCAACGACTTGCTCAAAACCAAGCTCGGGATCTGACGACGCAAGACGCGCGGCGGACGACCGCGAAAATTTCTTCCGTTCGATTGTTCTTCCTTCTTCGATTTTCTCTCCGCCGCCTGCTCGGCGTCCTCGGTCTTGAGCGAATCACCCGGAGCGATTCGGTCGATTCTTGCCGGATCCGGCGGCTCGGAGCGCGAGTCCGGCGCTTTTTCGAAAAAAATTTTTGCACAAGTTGCTCGGTATGCTTAACGCCGCGTTGCGAGCGTTTTTGCAACTGCACAAGTAGTGCAGCAACGCCGCGCGCTACGCTTCGAGCGAAAAATCGAAGAGGTCGAAACGCCAGATTTCATCGGTGTTTTTGAAGATGCGGATAAATTCCGCGGGCACCGTTGCGCGCGCGCCGTGCGCCTCGCGCCGCGTGCGTCGAGCACGATCGTCGAGACGCAACATGTGGTGTCGATCGGGGCGCGCGCACGCTTGACTATGCAAAAACACTGGTTTTTTTGCCGCGCTGTAGTAATTCGGAAGCAGTGTTCGCGATTCCCGCGGGCACTGGACGATATCGCCACTCACTCATGGCTAGGAGGGCAGCATGGCGAAGAAGCGAAAGACGAAGACGAAGTCAGCGGCGAAAAAGGGCGCGAAGAAGACCAAGCGCCGGAAGAAGAAGAAGTAACTACGCGCTGCTTCCCAGTCTTCGACTTCGTACGACGTCGATGACTGCGTCTAACTAGCCGGCGCGAGTCGAGGAGCGGTGAGCGCATCGCGACCGTGCCTCGACACCGCCGGCTCCGGTCGACGACAGAGGGCGTCGGCGAGACAGGGCTTCGAGCTTCATTGGTCTGCGCTTGCGCGCGACGAGTGAAGAAGGGGCGAACGGATTAGTTCCGCGCCTCGCCGCGGCAGAGGCATCTGCCCACGGTCTCGGAGACCCAGCCTCTCGCCGACGCCCTCGGTGCGTCTCGGTGCTTGGTGTGTCCCGCCGGAGCCGAGGCGCGATGCAGCCCGCCCGGCGCGCGCCGCTTTCAGGCGCCCACGCACTTGATCCGGGGGGCGTCGGCATTGCGCGCCCTCGGCGCTGCCATCCGCACCCGTTGTGCGCACTGCCCACGCGTACCCGCCCGCCGGGGGAAAATCGCCGGTCGTGCCGGTGCCGAGAGGCGCGATCCTGCGTACCGCAGCGCGCCCCGTTCGGTCTTATCGGGATGAGCTCGGTGCCCGTTGCGGCCGCGCCGAGGCGGACTTAAACGACGGTCTGATTCTGCCGTTCAGGGAGCCGCCCGCATGGCCCGCACCGCCAAGCCGCCGAGCCGACGCAAGACCATCAAAAGCAAAGCCGCATCACGGCCCATCAAGGACGGCACGCGCGCGGCCGGCAAGAAGCCAATCGACCTCTATTACTGGCCGACGCCCAACGGCTGGAAGATCACGATCATGCTGGAGGAATGCGGACTTCCCTACAACATGATCCCGATCGACATCTCCAAGGGGGAGCAGTTCAAATCGGAGTTCCTGGCGATTTCGCCCAACAATCGCATGCCGGCGATCGTGGATCACGCGGGCCCCGGCGGCAAGGCGATCTCGATCTTCGAATCCGGGGCGATCCTGCAGTATCTCGGTCGCAAGACGGGCAAATTCTATCCGAACGACGAGCGCGCTCGCGTTGAAGTCGAGGAGTGGCTGTTCTGGCAGATGGCCAATCTCGGTCCCAAGGCCGGGGAGGCGAACCACTTCCGCCATTACGCGCCGGAGAAGCTGCCATACGCCATCGAGCGCTTCGGCAACGAGATGAACCGGATCTATGGGGTGATGAACCGGCGGCTCGAAGGTCGCCAATACATCGCCGGCCGATATTCGATCGCCGACATCGCCTGCATCGGCTGGGCAAGTCGCGCCGAGCGCCACGGCCATGACCTGAGCGGTTTTCCCAACGTCAAGCGCTGGCTCGAAACCGTGCTGGCGCGTCCGGGAGTGAAGCGTGGCCTGGCCGTCAAGGTGGAAGCGGCCTTCCGTGTCGACATGAACGACCCGACGGTGCGCGCGGTTCTGTTCAACCAGCGGGCGCGCTGACGTCGCGGTGGCGCCGAGAAACCGGCTCCATGTTCGAAACGTCTAGGCGGCCTGCGTCTGCACCGTCGTCTGCGCCTGTTTGCAGCGCGAGCAGTAGAAAACCACGATCTCCGGAAGTCCGCCCAGGCGGGGGATCGTCTTGACGAGCTTCATGGGCTTCCCGCAGTCGGGGCACAGGGGCGGCATCCGAGCGTCCGATGACATATAACCAAGATAACTTCTCAACGCGCGGGCGCTGTTGATCCAGATCAAAGCGGATACCCCCGAGGACGGCGATGATAATAGCGCCTCGCAGACCGCGCGGCAGCCGCTGCCGCCGTCGGGCCCGTATCGGGGAGAGTGTTCGCAGCGCTGAAAACGGCCTATCACCTTTGCGGCCCGATCGCGCGAGCGCTGGCGAGGCCTTCGAGAGCTGAAGATTGCGCGAGGCGATACTTTCACACTTTCATGCCGCTGGTCATGAACGCCCGCCCTGGCCAGATGCCAAGGCCTGTTCGGCGGCAATGAGCACGTCGAGCGGCAGCCACGGCTTGGGCAGGTAAGCGACACCGGGCGGGAGTAGGCCGACACGGTCGCGCGGACGCCCCGACGTGAGCACCACGGGAAGAAGCGGCCAGCGCAGCTTCACCTCCCATGCCAGATCGACGCCGTCCATCACTCCGGGCAGCCGGACGTCCGCGAAGATCATGGCAACATCGCTTTCCCCGATCAGCATGATGGCCAGCGCAGCTTCCGCGCTTTCACATTCGATGATGTCCACCTTTTCGTCCTCGAACAGCGCCACCGTCAGGCTGCGGAGGTCCGCATCGTCTTCGACGATCAATACGGCTCGATGCTTTTCTTGTGCTCGTCCCATGGTCGGACCCCCCTCCTGAGAGTTCATTGCAGTCGGCATGCAAGCGGCGCATGAGCGCCGCCAGCCGCGCCGGGAGGGGAGTTGAAACAACGTCGGCGAATGTGGTCCGCAACCCGCCCGCAAGCGTCAGTGGGAACTTCATATGGTCGAGCGGTATAAGGGTCGGACGGCGCATCGCGACCGAGTTCCTCCAGCAGGAACCTCCCCTCGGTCTTACGTCCCTATGTCGACAATGCGACAGTGGCGGTTTTTGTTCAGCCCGGCGCCATCTATTTTCTTCGGCACTCGCAAAGGCATCCCGGGGCTCGTTCCGACGTACTCTCCCTTTGGGCGCCGCGACGGTAATCTCCCGGCGGTGCAGTGGGGGCCGCCAGAAGACCAACGGCGACTCGCCGCTGCGCCTTTGCTCCCCGGCGCGGGAGAAACGGGGCCCCTCGCGGATGGATCGCACCGCCCCGCGCAGTCCGGGGATTGTCGGTAGCTTTCGGAGTTGTCCGGTTTTGGTAGCACATCATTTGTCCGCTTTGGTTGCGGCGGTGCGGGGGAAAGCGGAACGACCCCCGGCGCCGTTTCTTCTGGTCAGAACGAGACAGCTCCAA
>JBAUOM010000146.1:0-10232 GCA_049579765.1 Xanthobacteraceae bacterium | reverse complement strand
GCGCGGAGTCGAACCGCGGCCCCGACGGCCGCTTCCTCGATCCCTATCGGCTGGCGCGCGCGCTCTGTCTCGCGGGGGCTGCGGCGGCCCAGGTGCCGGCGATCGACACCGTCACAGTGGACTTTCGCAATCTCGACGCCCTCCGCCGCGAAAGCGAGGAAGCTCGTCGCGACGGATTCAGCGGCAAGATGGCGATCCATCCGGCCCAGGTCGCAGTGATCAACGAGGTGTTCACGCCGACGCCGGCAGCGATCGCCACCGCGCGCGCGGTCGTTGCAGCGTTCGAGGCCAGTCCCGGCAAGGGCACGGTGGGCATCGAGGGCGTGATGTACGATCGCCCGCACCTCGAGCGCGCCCGCCGACTGCTCGCGCGCACGACGGCGGCGGGCGTCACGCGGCCCGCATGAAGCGTAGCGCAATGCGGGACGCGCGGAAAACTCCATCCCGGATTTCGCTACGCTCCATCCGGGCTACTTCTTCTCCTCGTAGACGGCCTTCGGATCGAACATCCGCTCGCCGCCGCGGAACTCGAGCGTGACCGTGCCGCCTTTGCCCAGCGGCACCGCGCGGTAAAAGCAGGAGCGTCGGCCGGTGTGGCAGGCCCCCGCCCCTTCCTGCTCCACCTTGATCCAGACCGCGTCCTGGTCGCAATCGATGCGCATCTCGACCACGCGCTGCGCGTGCCCCGAGGTCTCGCCCTTGCGCCAGAGGGCTCGCCGTGAACGGCTGAAATACCAAGCCTCCCCGGTGGCGATGGTCTTTTGCAGCGCCTGCGCATCCATGTGCGCGACCATTAGCACGTCGCCCGATCGCGCGTCGGTGGCCACGCAGGTGACCAGCCCATCGGCGTCGAACCTGGGCGCAAAGGCGAAGCCCTCCTCGACCTCCTCGGTCGAGCCGGGTTTGGCGAAGATCGGCGGCGCGTCGGGCATAGTGCCTCGCTCGTCACACCCGTCATCCCGCGCAGCCGATCTCGGGCCTGCCCGAGATCGGCGCTTTGAGTGCGCATGTCGGCTAAAGCCGACATGCTTTGGGGACCAATATTCCAGGGACCGCGGTGTGTGGCACGATGGGTCCCCGCTTTCGCGGAGGCGACAACAAAGTGAAATCCTCAGGAAGACGACACGAATGTCAGCGGTCGATCACTCAGCGGTCGACGCCGCGCAGCATGGTGATGAAGCGCACCTGGTCATCCGGGTTGTCCCGGAAGCTGCCGGTGAACTGGGTCGTGATGGTCGACGAGCCGGGTTTCTCCACCCCGCGCACCGACATGCACATATGCTCGGCCTCGAGCATCACCGCCACGCCGTGCGGATTCAGGATCTCCTCGATGGCGGTCGCGATCTGCGACGTCATATGCTCCTGGGTCTGCAGCCGGCGCGCATAGACGTCGACCAGGCGGGCGAGCTTGGAGAGACCCACCACCCGGTCCACCGGCTTGTAGGCGATGTGCGCCTTCCCCATGAAAGGCATCATGTGGTGCTCGCAATGCGAGTTGAAGGCGATGTCGCGCACCAGCACGAAATCGTCGTAGCTGCCGATTTCGGTGAAGGTGCGCTCCAGCACGTCGACCGGGCACTCGCGATAGCCGCTGTAGAGCTCGTCGTAGGCATCGATCACGCGCTTGGGTGTGTCGCGCAGTCCCTCGCGGTCGGGGTTGTCCCCGGCATAGCCAATGAGCGTGCGCACCGCCGCAAGTGCCTCCTCGCGAGAGGGCCGGGGCGCAACCGGCTCGGGGGCGGCACGGACGTGGTCGGAAAGGGTGGGCTTCTCGGCCGGGGACGATTTGGGCCAAGGCTTGACGACAGCGTCCATCGCGGTCTCTCCGTTCGACCGGCCTCGCGGGCCGGGGGTGTCACCGGGGCGGCCGCTACAGTCATACGCGCTTTGGGGGATTCGACCCATGCGCGGCGACCGGACGCCGCATTCCCATTCTACATGGCTTCTTGCCCAGCTTCCGCATCGACCAGCTTCCGCATCGATACGACGAAGCCGGCCCGCCGAAGCACCAGCCGTCTTGCTCGCGCCGCCGGGCCACTCCCTATATATTCGTTCGTGGGAACGGCGCAATCGGGTTGCCGGCGCATCAACCGACATCGAACGTCATGCTGAACGAGGTCTACAACAGCCGCATCCTGGAGCTGGCGGGGAACATTCCCCGCTTGGGGCGTCTGCACGATCCCGATGCGACGGCCACCGCCCATTCCAAGCTGTGCGGCTCGACCGTGACGGTCGACCTCAAGATGGACGGCGACACCATCACCGACTTCTCGCACGAGGTGAAGGCCTGCGCGCTCGGCCAAGCCTCCTCCTCGATCATGGCGCGCAACGTCGTGGGGGCCAAGGCCGACGAGCTGCGCAGCCTGCGCGAGACCGTGCGGCGCATGCTGAAGGAGAACGGCGCGCCTCCGAGCGGCAGGTGGGCCGACATCGCCGTGCTCGAGCCGGTGCGCGACTACAAGGCACGCCATGCTTCGACCCTGCTCACCTTCGACGCGGTGACCGCAGCGATCGATCAGATCGAGGCCAAGCGGCGGGCCGCGATGGCGGCGGAATAAGTCAATCGCGCGGGGCGCCCGGGCGCCCGCCCGTCGCGAAGGATGTCGTCGACCTGACCGGCGACGGCGACCGCGCATCGCGCTCGAACAGCGCATCGATCGTGCTGAGCTTCATGCGCTGCAGCTCGTCTGGGGAAAGCCGGTACAGCGGCTCCCACGGCGGAATGCGCAGCGCGGTCTCGAGCAGCTCGCCGCTCCCGCCCATCTCGATCGTATATTGCGCCAAGCGGCCGATGTCGCGCTGCACGATGTTCAGCTCCTCGGCCGAATAGCTCGATTCCAGCGCCTGCTTGCGCTTCTTGCCGAGCCAGATCTGATGCACCAGCACGTGCGCTTGCGGCGGCACGTAGCGGCTGGCGCCGGCCAGGAGCAGAAACGCGCACATGGATTCGCAATTGCCGCTGGGCGACAGCGTCGCACGGCGATCGCCGTCGGCGGCCGGCGGCAGCGCCGTCGTCTTGCCGATGGTGGTGATCATGCCGAGATTGCGGATGGCCCGCCCCAGCGCCAGCGTGCCCAGAACCGATCCGCCGTCGGAATCCAGGACCAGAACCGCTCCGTGCGTGTTGGGGTCCTGGGCAAAGGCCTCGAACTCGCGTGGCGTATCGGCGGTGATATAGCCGACGGCGGAAATCCACACGCGGCAATTGGCTCCGCAGGCCGCCGCCGGTCCCTCGCGCCGCCACTCGAAACGCATCGGCGCGCTGCCGCTGTCGTCAGCGGGAATGGGGGAAGCGGAAGATGCCTGTACGACGGTGCATGCAAGCGCAAATACGCTCCAGAACGTTCGGAGCATGCTGACCCTCATCAATGACACGCTTCGCCGAACGCTTCTTGTGCGACGTCGGTCGAAAGGCGCCCAGTGTCCCAGTTTGACCTGCCAGTTTTAGAGGCGGCGGGGATGCAGGTCCAGACTGAAAAAATGCCGGCAAACGCCTATTTTTGCCGCAGGCGAATTCGAACCGCCGCGTTTGGCTCGGGGAACATGCGCGGGAGCGGCCACAAAGGCAGCCGGCCGAGGTAACTTCGATGGATGGCCAAACCGGGCTGAGCAGGGCATTGGCTCACCTCGCCCGCGCCCCCCGGCTGGCCGGGCGCGGATTGGTCCAAGCCTATCGGCACAGCCTTTCGCCCCTGCTCGGGTTCGATTGCCGGCATTTGCCGACCTGCTCGACCTATGCCGACGAGGCGATCGACCGCTTCGGACTATGGGCGGGCGGCTGGATGACGCTGGCCCGGCTCTGCCGCTGTCATCCGTTCGGCACGTCCGGGCTCGATTTCGTGCCGCCATCCTTGCCTCACCACGCGCGCTGGTTTCTGCCCTGGCGCTACGGCCGCTGGCGCGGGACGAATTGCGCCGTCGATCTCGCGGCGCCACCGCACGCTTGAGGTGCCGGGCCCCGTGAGGCGACGGCCCACGGGGGGTGGTTGCAACGCGGGCTTTCATGCTCTAACGACCCCTCTGCGCCGCGCCTGCAAACGGCCGCGCGGCTGCAAATCACGCTTACCTGCATTCGTAGGCAGCGAGTGAGCAACAGGAGCGACATGATGGTCGCGCTGACCTTTCCCGACGGCGCGCGTCGGGACTTCCCGAACGGCACCACCGGCCTCGACATCGCCAAGAGCATCTCGCCCTCGCTCGCCAAGCGTACGGTCGCCATGGCGCTCGACGGCGTGCTCGCGGACCTCACCGACCCGATCGAGCGCGACGCCAGGATCGAATTTCTTTCGCGCGAGGACCCACGCGCGCTGGAGCTCATTCGGCACGACGCCGCGCATGTGCTTGCGGAAGCCGTGCAGCGGCTGTGGCCGGGCACCCAGGTCACCATCGGTCCGGTGATCGAGAACGGATTCTACTACGACTTCTTCCGCAACCAGCCGTTCACCCCGGAGGACTTCGACGCGATCGAGAAGAAGATGCGCGAGATCATCGCGCGCGACAAATCCTTCACCAAGGAAGTGTGGTCGCGCGACGAGGCCAAGCGCGTCTTCCGCGACAAGGGCGAGCTGTTCAAGGTCGAATTGGTCGATGCCATCCCGGACGACCAGGAGATCAAGATCTACAAGCAGGGCGACTGGTTCGACCTCTGCCGTGGCCCGCACATGACCTCGACCGGCAAGGTCGGCGGCGCCTTCAAGCTGATGAAGGTCGCCGGCGCCTATTGGCGCGGCGATTCCAACCGCGAGATGCTCTCGCGCATCTACGGCACCGCCTTCGCCAAGCAGGAAGAGCTCGCCGCCTATCTCAAGCAGATCGAGGAAGCGGAGAAGCGCGACCACCGCAAGCTCGGCCGCGAGATGGACCTGTTCCATTTCCAGGAGGAGGCGCCGGGCTCGGTGTTCTGGCATCCCAAGGGCTGGACGCTGTTCCAGCTGCTCGAGAACTATATCCGCCGCCGCCAGAGCGACGCCGGCTATGTCGAGGTCAACTCGCCGCAGCTCATGGATTCCTCGCTCTGGGTCGCCTCCGGCCACATGGCGACCTTCCGCGAGAACATGTTCCTGACCCAGCCGCGGGAAGACGACGAGCGCACTTTCGTGGTCAAGCCGATGAACTGCCCCGGCCACATCCAGATCTTCAAGAACGGGCTCAAGTCCTACCGCGACCTGCCGTTCAAGCTGGCCGAGTTCGGCAAGGTGCACCGCTTCGAGCCTTCGGGCGCGCTGCACGGGCTGATGCGCGTGCGCGCCTTCACCCAGGACGACGCACACGTGTTCATCACCGACGCGCAGATCGCGGCCGAATCGCTGGCGATGAACGACCTGATCCTCTCGATCTACGAGGATTTCGGCTTCCCCGACGTCACCATCAAGTTCTCCGACCGACCCGAGAAGCGCATCGGCGAGGACGCGGTCTGGGACAAGGCCGAGGCGGCGTTGATGCAGGCGCTCGAGACGTCGGGCCGGCCGTGGACGCTGAACAAGGGCGAAGGCGCCTTCTACGGCCCCAAGCTCGAATACGTGTTGCGCGACGCCATCGGCCGCGACTGGCAGTGCGGCACCGTGCAGGTCGACCTCAACATGCCGGGCCGGCTCGGGGCGTTCTACATCGACGAGCACTCGAACAAGGTGACGCCGGTGATGCTTCACCGCGCCATGTTCGGATCGCTCGAACGCTTCATCGGCATCCTGATCGAGCACCATGGCGGCCACCTGCCGCTGTGGCTCTCCCCGCTGCAGGGTGTCGTCGCCACCATCACCGACGACGCCGACGCCTATGCGCGCGAGGTCTTGGCTGCGGCGCAGCGCGCGGGCCTGCGGGTCGAGGGCGACCTGCGCAACGAGAAGATCAACTACAAGGTGCGCGAGCACTCGCTCGCCAAGGTGCCGGCGCTGCTCGTGGTCGGAAGGAAGGAAGCGTCCGACCGCACGGTCTCGATCCGCCGTCTCGGCAAGGACGGCCAGAGCGTGCTGCCGCTCGACGTGGCGCTCAAGGCGCTCGCCGAGGAGTCGGTGCCGCCGGACGTGCGGCGGTTGAAGCAAGCGGCGTGAGAAACGCCGGCCGAACTTCAGCAATTCGGGTTGCGTCGGAAGCGCGGCTTTGCGCGCGCTGATCCGGACTGACCGCAGTCCCACCGCAGCAATGGCTTGACCGGCGCGGCCGGCTGCATGAATCGGTCGAGCGGCGAGGGCTCGAAGCGGTAGCGCTCGCGGCCCGCTTGGTCGCTCGGCGGCACGAGTTGCGCCGCGGCCGCGGATGCGCCCGCGAGCAGCAGAATGGCGAAGACCCGGCACAACCAAAACATCGTCGCTTCCGCTTCCGCCGTGGCCCGTCACCAGCCGACGGGATTACCTGAAGCACATCATACCCGTATATACGGGCGGCGGTGCTGGCATACTAACGTCCGCGACTGCGCGAATTCATGCGCTCGACCCTCCGTCCACCTCGCTGATTGAGAGTCGGATGAGAATGATGCGGCGCGTGCACACCAACCTCGTCTCGATTATCACATACGCAGCGCAGCGCCGGCAGGCCGTAGTCGATTGCAATGAAGGATAGGCCGCGGTGCGCTGCAAACTCGCGACCGTCCGGTTTTGTGGCGGTCCCGGATCAGCGGCGCACCGCGCCGCAGCGCAATCAACTTGTGCAGATTGCATAAACTTATCTGCGCTGCTTCGCGCTGCACCGCATCCGGGAGACGCAGAAGGCGGTCAGCGCGCGATGATCTCGACCTCGCGGTCGACGCCGTTGACGACGCGGAACTCGCCTTCGTAGGTGCGGTTGTCGTTGCGGGCAACCGCGCGGTATTCGCCCTCCGCCAGGATCACGCGCGGGAAGGCGCCGATCGATTCCTTGATGACGTCGCCGCCTGGCGTGAGCACCGACCACTGGGTGTTGGCGCGGGCCTCGCCGCCGCGCTCGTTCACAAGCTTGAGCGTGATGATCGCGGCGCGATGGTTGACCGTGGTGTCGGTCAGCTTGCCGGCCTGGACGCGGATGTCGGAGCGCACTGTGGCATTGGCGTCGCCGTAATTGGACACGATGTAATAAGTACCCTCGGGCACGAGAACGAGGTCGCCGGTCATGATCGCGGTGACGATCGGCCGCTTGTCGCCCGGCTCGAATTGGCTGCCCTTGTAAAGGTCGAACGAAATCTGCGCCTGCGGGATGCGCGCATCGCCGACGCGGCCTTCGATGCGCAGCCCGCCGGCCGGAATCTCGAACACGTCCTTGGTGCTGTCGGCGTGCACCTGCACGACCTTGGTCACGCTGGCGAGACCGAAGCTGGCGCTGACGATATAGGGGCCGGGCGGCAGCACGATGGTGGGCGCCGACCCTTTGTCCTCCTTGACCAGGCGCGGGACCCCGTTGGGCTCGCTGCGGTAGACCCGCCAATGCAATCCCCCATTGATGACGGGCAAGTCGCGGCCGAAGCGTGCGCTGAGCGCCAGCGCCCCTTGCCCCGGGGGCACGATCGGCATGGCATGGACCTGCACCCCCGGGTTGGGCGCGGAGGGCAGCGATTGCGGTCCTCTCGGCGTCGCCGACGGAGCGATATTGCCGCTGGGAGGAAACAGGCTCTGGGCCGGACCGGGCGGGATTCCCGGCACGTCATTGGGCGGCCGCGGCACGGGCGAGCTGCTGAAGAATTGCGCGCCGGCGGCGCCCGGCAGCACCGCGAGCCAGACGGCTGCGGCGAAAACGAGTTGGCCCCCCCGGCCGATCCCCGCCTCCCGGATCCCCATGGGCGTGGTTTTCGACCGCAATCGCGGCAAATTCATGCCGCGGGCAACGCGGTTTGTCAGCGCAGCCGCCCTATGCTAGGCGCAGCCGCGACATGCATCAAAAGCCCACGCCCGACGCCCTCGAATTGCTCCAGACCCGGCGTTCGATCAAGCCGGTGGAGCTTGCCGGCCCGGCGCCCTCCGCCGCCGAGATCGAAACGCTGCTGACGGTCGCCGCGCGCGTTCCCGACCACGGCAAGCTCGTGCCTTGGCGCTTCATCATCTTCGAGGGCGACGCAAGGATAGCCGCCGGCGACGCCATCGTGGCGGCGTTTCGCACCAAATACCCGCAGGCCACGCCAGAGCAGGCGGACGCCGAACGCACCCGGCTGGCGCGCGCGCCGCTGGTCATCGCGGTCGTGAGCCGCGCGGCCCCGCATGTGAAGATCCCGGAATGGGAGCAGGTGCTCTCCGCCGGCGCCGCCGCCATGAACCTGGTGCTCGCCGCCCACGCCCTCGGCTACGCGGCCAGCTGGATCACCGAGTGGTACGCCTACGACCGCGGCGTGCTCGATGCGCTCGGCCTCGGGGCAAACGAGCGCATCGCGGGCTTCGTCCATATCGGCCGGCCGAAGGAGACGCCGGAGGACCGGCCGCGTCCGCCGCTCAGCGACATCGCGACCCGTTTCGGCAAAGCCTAAAGCATGATCCCGAAAAGTGTGCAGCGGTTTTCGGAAAAGATCATGCTCAGATAAGAAGCTAGATCGGGATGACGATTCGAAGAAAAGTCATCCCGCGCTAGCTAGCCTCCCCCCTGCCCCGGTAGCCCCTCATCCCTCATGTTCTACGATACCGCAAAGAACGACCATGGCCTCCCGCGCGATCCCTTCAAGGCGATCGTCGCGCCGCGGCCGATCGGGTGGATCACCTCAATGGGCGCCAAGGGCGAGATCAACCTCGCGCCTTACTCGTTCTTCAACGCCGTCTCCGATGATCCGCCGATCGTGCTGTTCTCCAGCGAGGGTCCGAAGGACTCGCTCGTCTTCGTGCAGGAGACGGGGGAATTCGTCTGCAACCTCGCCACCTTCGAGCTGCGCTCGGCGGTGGTCGCCACCTCGGCGCAGTTTGCGCGCGGCGTGAACGAGATGGAGCAATCCGGACTGGCGCCGGCGCCGTGCCGCCTGGTGCGACCGCCGCGGGTCGCCGCCTCGCCGTGCGCGCTCGAATGCAAGCTCCTGCAGGTCATCGACCTCAAGGATCTCGCAGGAAAATCATCGCATCGCCACGTCGTGCTCGGGCAGGTCGTCGGCATCCACATCGACGACCGCTTCATCAAGGACGGCCGGCTGGACACCGCCGCGATGGGACCGATCGCGCGTTGCGGCTATGCCGACTATTCCGTCGTCGACAGGGTGTTCGCGATCGCGCGACCGGGCCTGCAACCGCGCACGGACGAGCCGCCACCGACACGGGACGACGCCGCCAAGGGCACTTCCGCCCGTCGCCCGTCTTCGGTGGTCTGAGGACCGGCGCTACGCGGTCTGGATGTAGTCGCGCAACGCGGCGGATTCCTGCTCCATCTCGTGCAGCCGGTGCTTGACCACGTCGCCGATCGACACCACGCCCACCACCTGATCCTGCTCGATGACCGGCACGTGGCGGAACTTGCCACCGGTCATCTGCTCCATCAGGACACCGACGGTATCCGAGGGGCTGCAGGTCACCACCTTGCGCGTCATCACCTGCGCCAACGGCTGCACCAGCACGGCAGCGCCCTGCTCCGCCAGCACGCGAACGATATCGCGCTCGGACAGGATGCCGATCATGCGGCGGTCCGGACCGAGCACGAGCAGCGCGCCGATCTTGTGCTCGGCCAGCTTTTTCGCCGCGGCCTCCAGCGTCGCCGTGGGCTCGATCGAGATGATGTCGCCGCCCTTGGCGGCGAGAATTGCCTTGACGGTCATGTGTCGCCTCCCTTGACCGGTGCCGCTCCGACCGTGCGGAACGCCGGTCAGTTTGTACTGCTCGCTTTGATTACCGAGTTCCGTCGCGTCGGCTGCGCCGTGCGGCAAGCGACGAGGCACTAAATTCGTGCCTCGCAAGAGCAACCGGCTCGGCGACTCTCGACATCAACGGCGCCCACGAAGCGCGGCGCCGACCTGTCATCAATATCGGCCGGAATCGCGCCCCTCGCAAGGGTCGCGGGCACGGGTCGAGGCTGCTCGGCGAGCGCGCCGAGCAGGAGCGCCGCTCAATGCGGCGCTGCCGAGTCGCCGTCGCCACCGCTATGGACCGCGCCCGCCATCGGAATCGGATCGAACGCGGCGAATGCGAGAAGGCCGGCGAGAAATCCTCCGACATGCGCCTGCCAGGCAATCGCCTGCTCGACACCTGCCATGCCGACCGAGAATACCCCGAACAGGAGATTGACGCCGAACCACACCGTCAGGAACGCCAGCACCCGCGGATCGCGCAGGCACGCGGCGAGCGGCGGCGCCGGCACGCGAC
>JBAUOM010000145.1:0-16941 GCA_049579765.1 Xanthobacteraceae bacterium | reverse complement strand
CGCGCGAGGTCGGCAAGCGCGCGGCGGGTGAGCGCGCGCTTCTTGGCCAACGCCTTCTCCGTGCCGCGAAGCCGTTGCCCGCTTTCGTCCTTGACCGCGTGGGCGAGCGGCGGAAAGAGGCCGAAATTGACGCTCATGGGCTGGTACGAGCGCGTATCGGCCGCCCCCGTCCCGCCGGCGGCTTCCACGTGGCCGCCGGTGATATGCGCGAGCAGCGCGCCATGCGCCGTCGTCGCGGGCGGCGGCGCGACGGATTGGCTATGCCGTTCGGCGGCGGCGAACCGCCCGGCGAGGAGCCCGGTCGCGGCCGACTCCACGTAGCCCTCGCAGCCGGTGATCTGCCCGGCAAAGCGCAGGCGCGGCTCGGCTCGCAGCCGCAGCGTGGAATCGAGCAGCTTCGGCGCATTGAGGAAGGTGTTGCGATGAAGACCGCCGAGCCGCGCGAACTCCGCCCGCTCCAGACCCGGGATGGTGCGGAAGATGCGCGTCTGCTCGCCGTGCTTGAGCTTGGTCTGGAACCCCACCATGTTGAACAGTGTCCCCAGCCGGTTGTCCTGGCGCAACTGCACGACGGCATACGGCTTTGCGCCCGGGGCGCGCGGGTTGGTGAGCCCGAACGGCTTCATGGGACCGTGGCGCAAGGTTTCCGGACCGCGTTCCGCCATGACCTCGATGGGAAGGCAGCCGTCGAAGTAGGGTGTCTCCCAGTCGTGGAAGGCGACCTTGTCGCCTGCGAGCAGAGCGGCGACGAAGGCACGGTATTGCTCGCGCGTGAGCGGGCAATTGATGTAATCGGCGCCGGATCCGCCGGGCCCCGCTTTGTCGTAGCGTGACTGCATCCAGGCGACCGCCATGTCGATCGAATCGCGGTGCACGATCGGGGCGATGGCGTCGAGGAAGGCGAGCGCGTCCTCTCCGGTGAGCGATGCGATGGCGGCGGCGAGCGCGGAGGAGGTGAGGGGTCCGGTGGCGACGATGACGCTGTCCCACTCCGCGGCCGGCAATCCGGCGACCTCCTCACGACGGATTTCGACCAGCGGGTGGGCGGCGAGCGCGGCGGTGACGGCCGCTGCAAAGCCGTCGCGGTCGACCGCCAGCGCGCCTCCGGCCGGCACCTGATTGCCGTCGGCAGCACGCATGATCAGCGAGCCGAGCCGCCGCATCTCCTCGTGCAGGAGGCCGACGGCGTTGTGCTCGCGGTCGTCGGAACGGAACGAGTTCGAGCAGACCAGCTCCGCCAGTGCCGCGGTCTTGTGGGCCGCGGTCGCGCGCAGCGGACGCATCTCGTGCAGCACGACCGGTACATCGCGCGCGGCGAGCTGCCAAGCCGCCTCGCAGCCCGCGAGCCCGCCACCGATGATGTGCACTGCGCGAGCGCGCTCGTCGCTCATGAAAGGAATCTATTCTTGCCGTCCAAGGGCGGCAACATTCCGTTCACCCGGATTCCACGCGTGTCCCGTCGCGCGGCGAAAAGCAGCGCGCAACGCGAAAGCGCCCGCGCGAGGCGGGCGCTTTCTGATCGAGGGCGAGCGGCGCCGTTAGCGGTTGGCGCTCTCCCAAGCGACCCGCGGGATGTCCGATCGAGTGATGCCGATATCGGCCAGTTCGCGGTCGCCGAGCTGGTTGAGCTCGTTCAGGCTGGCGTTGTAGCGCCGCCACGACTGCAGGAAATTGAGAATTGCGACAAGCATGGGAAGGCTCCCCTTTCTGACCGGTCCGAAAGCCGGACCACGAAGTTGGTTGGTAGATAGGGTTCCATGCTGCAACGCAACAGGCTTTATGTTGCGCTGCAGTTATGCGCAAAATGCATGGCTTAAGACACTGTTTCTTCATAAAAATCGGCCGATGCCGCTCCGAATGAGCGCGGCAGAATTGGGCGCAAATCAGGTCCCGATAAGACCCGGGAGCCGGGCTAGGAGCCGGTCGCGCTGGCGCCGCCGAAGCGCTCCTTCCAGCGCGGAATCACCTCGCGGTTGTAGACGTTGTCCGGGATACCACCTTTGAGCGCGGTGACCACCGAGCGGGTGGCCCAGGCCACCCCCTGACGGAGCTCGCCCCCTTCGGTGTAGGAGGCCGAATGGGGCGACAGCAGCACCCGATCCTGGAGCCTGCGCAGGGCGGAATCCATCGGCAGCGGCTCCTCCTCGAAGGCGTCGATGGCGGCGCCGCGGATACGCCCCTCCTCGATCGCGCGGGCGAGCGCCTTCTCATGCAGCACCTTGCCGCGGGCAGTGTTGATGACGATGGCGTTCGGCTTCATCAGCTTGAGCTCGTTCTCGCCGAACATGTAGCGCGTCTCGCGGGTGAGCACGACGTGGAACGACACCACGTCCGCTTCCCGCAGCAGGGTCTCGTAATCGACCGCGGTGACCCCGTGGGTGAGGAAGTGCGCGGGCGGCACATAGGGATCGTAGGCGATGATGCGCGTGCGCCAGGGCGCAAGTAACTGCGAGACTCTTGTTCCGATCCGTCCGAGGCCGACGAGGCCGACGGTCTGGCCGGGAAAACCGTCGGAGGCGCGGCTCCCCACGTAGTAGGCGAAATTCTCGCGCGTGCGCCATTTGCCTGCACGCACGTCGGCGTCGCGCTCGGCGACCTTCTTGAGGAGCGAGAGCATGAAGGTCACCGTGGTCTCCGCCACGCCGAAGCAGTTGGACTCGGTCGGCGCGTGGCAGACCATGACGCCGAGATCGGTCGCGGCCTCGGTATCCACGTCGTCGACGCCGACCGTGTATTTCGCGATGACGCGCAGCCGCTGCGAGGCCTGCATGATCCGCCGGCTGATGGGGGTGTGGCGTATGGACGTGCCCATGAGTGCGACGGCATCGCGCGCGGCCGCGACCACTTCCTCCTCGTAGCTCCGGCGCGGCAGCTGCCAGTCGCGCTCGCCGAAGACGATCTCGCAGCCGAGGCTTTCGAGCGCGTGGATGGTTTCCGGCGGCTCCTCGCGCGGGGCGAAGATCAGGATTTTCGGCTTGGACATGCAGGCTCCGTGGGGGATCGCCGTAGGACGGTTCGGGATCGCTGGAGAAGAAGAAGGAGGGTCCAATTTGTGCTGTCGTCCCCGCGAAAGCGGGACCCATGGTGCCCCACACCGCGGTCTCTGGAATGTGGACCCCCGCTTTCGCGGGGGCGAGACGGTGCGTGGTGTCGCGTGCCCGCACCTCCGGAAGGCGAGAGATTAGGCCAGGTATTCACGCATGGGCAACGGTACGCCGCCCTGCCAGAAACGCGGCGATGGCGAGCGCTTGCACGAGCGCGGCGGCAAGGAAGAGGTAGGGTGCCGCGCCCGCGGCCGGGCCCGTTGCGTGCGGGGCGAAGACCCTGATCAGGCCGAAGGCGGCGGGCGCGAATGCATACGTGCCTTGCGCGATGGCGACGATGAGAGCGACCACCCGCGTCAAGTCGGCCTCGACGAATTCGACTTGGGCGATGAGCGGCGGCAGCGACGTCGCATTGCCGAAACCGATGCCGAACAGCACGATCCCCAGAAGCAGGAGCGGCACGCTCGTGCCCGCCGCCGCAACGAACACGATGGAGCCGGTCATTTGCGCGGCATAGCTCGCCGACGCCACCAGCCGGCGGTCGGCTCCCACCGGCATGACCCAGCCCACGAGGGTACGGCCGGCGATCGCCACAGCCGTCGCCAACCCCATTGCCGAGCCGGCGTATTGCGCGCCGAGCGCGGGCGTGAGCAGCGAGAACAGGTGCGCGACCAAGCCGATCTGCGCGAACAGTCCCAAGGCCATTCCGGCGGCGAGGGTCAGGAACTTGACATCCTTCCACAGCAGCGATCCGGGGCGGGGTCTTGCGGCCGGCGACGTGACGGAGGTCGCGGGCACGCCGGGCGCGTCGCCGTCGGGCGACAATCCCATCTGCTGCGGCGTCCTGGAAAACAGCAGATCGGCGAGAAGCCACATCAGCAGCACCATGACGGCGCCGATCACCGCGGCCGCGATCGGAAATCCCAGCGCATCGATCCCGGCCACCCAGAGCGGCGAGAAGACGACGCCGCCGATGCTTCCGCCGTTGTACGCCATGGCCAGTGCCCCCGGGCGCGCGCGCACGAACCAGGGCGACACGATCGCATTGATTGCGACGGCGCTCATCGCGCCCCAACCTGCGCCGCCGAGCGATGCCGCGACGAACAGCTGCCAAGGCGCGGTCGCCAAAGCCCAGCCGCAGATGCCCGCCGCGAGGGAGAGGGCACCGGCCTTCGTCACCGTCGCGACGCCGAAGCGTCGGTAGATTCTCGGCAGATTGGCTCCGGCGACGGCGCCGATCAGAAATTGCGCCGTGACCGCGGTCGACACCAGCGCCAACGGCCAGCCCCTCGTCGCGCTGACAACAGCCAGGAAGACCGGCGGGCCATAGAACCCCATTCCCCAACCGAACGCCGCCAGGACAAAGGCGGCGCCGACAATCCGCCATCCGTAGAAAGTGCGCGTGGTCCTGAGGATCATCCCGGCACTCTGCTGGGAGCGAGCCGGAGATGTTACGGTCACGACCGAAACATCGAGGTGGCGGGAAGGGTAAGGTGTGGATACATCCCCGCCAGGAGTTCGGTCATGGCCAGCAATGGGTTGTTCGCACAGGTCGCGTCGCTCGCGGGCGATCCCGCCCGCGCCGGCATGCTCCATGCGCTGATGGACGGGCGCGCGCTGACGGCCACCGAGCTGGCCCACGTCGCCGGCGTGACGCCGCAAACCGCGAGCGGTCATCTGGCGCGCATGGCCACGGTCGGCCTGCTCAGCGTCGAGAGGCAAGGCCGGCACCGTTATCACCGGCTGGCGTCGCCGGCGGTGGCCCAGATGATCGAAAGCATCATGCAAGTCGCGTCAGGATTGGAGCCTGCACGGCCACGGCTCTCCGTCGGACCGCGCGACGCAGCGCTGCGTGCGGCGCGAACCTGTTACGACCATCTCGCCGGTCGCCTTGGCGTCGCGCTCGCGGATGCGCTGGTGGCGGGTGGCTACGCGGAGCTCGCGGCCGATGCCGGCGTGGTGACCGACGCTGGCGTCGCGCTGCTTGGCCGCATCGGCGTCGACGTCGAGGCGCTCCTGGCGCGTCGCGGCAAGCGCTCCGCCCGCGTCCTGTGCCGGCCCTGCCTCGATTGGAGCGAGCGGCGACCGCATCTCGCCGGGGCGGTCGGGGCGGCCTTGTGCGCTCATGCCCTCGAGCATGACTGGATCAGCCGCATCCGCGGTACCCGCGCCGTCGCCATCACCCCGAAGGGGCAGCGGATGTTTCGAGAGGCGTTCGGCGTACGGATCAGCTAGCGGCTCCGCGGCGGTCTAGTTCAGCTGGATGCCGCTGTCCTTGAACACCTGCCCCCAGCGGTCCAGCTCCTTGCGCACGAAGCCCGCGAATTCCTCGGGCGTGCTGCTGGCCGCCATGATGCCGGATTTCTCGAGCTTCTCGGCGATGAGCGGATCGGCGTACATCTTGACGACCTCGCGCTGAACCTTGTCGACGATGCCGCGCGGCGTGCCGGCCGGCGCCACCAGGCCGACCCAGGTCGAGATGTCGTCGAGCGCGGGAATCCCGGATTCGACCGCGAGCGGCCGCACCTCGGGCAAGGCCCGCAGCGGGCGGCTGTTGAGCTTGGCGAGCGCGCGCAACTTCCCGCTCTGGATCAGCGGCAGGCTGGAGGCCGCGCCGTCGACGATGTAATCGACCGCGCCGGTCAGGAGGCCCTGCACAGTGGGCGCGCTGCCGTTGAACGGAATGTACTGCACCTCGATGCCGGCCTCGCGGTTGAACAGGTAGCCGGCCAGGCGCGTGGTGATGATGCCGGCGCCATAGTTGAGCTTGCCGGGATTGGCCTTCGCACGTGCGATCAGCTCCTTCACCGTCTTCGGGCCGTCGTCTGCGCGCACGCTGAGCAGCGAGGTATTCTTCGCGGCGAGCGTGATCGGTGCGAAATCCTTGAGCGGATCGTAGGACAGGCTCTTGTTGGTGATGGGATTGAGCACCATGGTGACGTCCATCACGGCGAACAGCGTGTAGCCGTCGGGCGGCATCTTGGCGACGCGCGCGGCCGCGATCGCAGTATTGGCGCCGGGCTGGTTCTCGATCACCACCGGCTGGCCCCACACCTCGCTCAGGCGTTGGGCGATGACCCGGCTGAGGATGTCGGTCGGCCCGCCCGCCGGGAACGGCACGACGAGGCGCACCGCGCGGTTGGGATAGGTCTGGGCGTCGGCGCTCTCCTGCGCGGCGGCGACGCTCGGGGTCAGCAGGCACATGAGGCTGCCGGCGACGACGAGCGCGGCGCGGCGAGCAGCGGAACGCGATCCGAGCAGCACGACGTTTCTCCCGGTTGGCTCGATCCTCGTCAGTCGTACTTGATCCCGCTTTCCTTCACGACCACGGACCACCGCTGCGCTTCCTTGCGGATGAAGTCGGCGAACTCCGTCGGCGTGGTGGTGACGGGGAAGAGTCCGGCGGCGTCCGCCTTGGCCTTGATGGCGGGATCGGCCAGGACCTTGGCCACTTCGACTTGCAGCTTTTCGACCACCGCCGGGGGCGTGCCCTTGGGCGCGACGAGGCCGAGCCACACCGAGATCTCGTCCAGGGCGGGCAGCTCCGCCTGGATGGTCGGAAGGTCCGGCACCGGCGGGAAGGGGCGGCGATCGAACTTGGCGAGCACGCGGAACTGGCCGCCCTGGATGAGCGAGGCGGCGGCGGACGTGCCGTCGAAGGTGAAGTCGACGCTCTTGGTGAGCAGCCCCTGGGTGACCTCGGCGCTTCCGTTGTAGGGCACCAGCACGGTGTTGACGCCCGCCGCCTTGTTGAACAGGAGGCCGGTCAGCCGCGTGGTGATGGTGCCCGCGCCGTAGTTGAGCTTTCCGGGCTGCGCCTTGGCCTTGGCGATGAGGTCCTTCACGGTCTTGATGTCGCTCTGCGAATTGACCATCAGGATCTGCAGCGTCTTGCCGACGAGCGTGACCGGCGCGAAGTCGTTGATGGGATCGTAGGGCGGGGTTCGATAGAGGTATTGGTTCATGGTCAGCGTGGAATCGATCGCCATGAGCAGCGTGTACCCGTCGGGCGCCGCCTTCGCCACGAGCTGGGCGGCGATGACCGTGTTGGCGCCCGGGCGGTTCTCGATCACGACCGGCTGGCGCCAGTCCTCGCTCATTTTCTGGCCGATCAAGCGGGCGAGCACGTCGGACGGGCCGCCGGCGGGGAACGGCACCACGATCTTGATCGACCGGCTCGGGAATGCCTCCGGCCGCTCCTGCGCGGCGGCGGCTCCCGTCGCCAGGATTGTGGACAATGCGAGTGCGATGGTGCGAGGATGCATGGGATCTCTTCTCTTTACTCGACCGTGATGCCGGTTTCCTTGATCACCTTGCCCCAGCGCGCGGCCTCCTTGCGCATGAAGGCGGCGAACTGCTCGGGCGTGCTGGTGACGGGATAGTTGCCGGTCTGCTCGGACTTCGCCTTGACCGCGGGATCGGTCAAAGCCCTCACGACCTCGGCCTGAATCTTGTCGACGATCGGCTTGGGCGTGCCCTTGGGTGCGACAAGCCCGAGCCAGACCGAGATGTCGTCGAGATCGGGCAGCCCGGCGGCGTCGGCAAGGGGCGGGATGCCGGCCATGGACGGCGGCGCATCGCGGTCGAGCTTGGCCAGCGCCCGCACCTGACCGTTGGCGATCAGCGGTGCCACGATCTGGTTCGCGGCGTAGATGAGCTCGACGCTTCCGGTCAGCAGCCCATTCACCGTCGCCGGCGTGCCCTTGAACGGCACGTAGAGGACGTCGATCCCTGCCGCCTTGTGAAACAGGAGGCCCATCAACCGCGCGGTGATGGTACCCGCGCCGTAATTGAGCTTGCCGGGCTGGGCCTTCGCCCGGTCGATCAACTCCTTGACGGTCCGCGGCCCGCCCGCGCCGGTGACCGCCAGCACGGATACCGTCTTCGCGGTCAGGGTGATCGGCGCAAAATCCCCGAGCGGGTCATAGGGCAGGCTCTTGTGCAGGTACTGGTTCATCACCAGCGTCGAATCGATCGCCATGAACAAGGTGTAGCCGTCGGGCGCCGCCTTGGCCGCCGCCTGCGCGCCGATAATGGTGTCGGCACCGGGGCGGTTCTCGATCACCACCGGTTGTCCCCAGTCCTCGCTCATCTTCTGGCCGATGATGCGGGCCACGATATCGCTCGGGCCGCCGGCCGGGAAGGGCACGATGATCCGGATCGGCCGGTTGGGAAAACTCGCGGAAGCGTCCTCGGCGAGGGCGGACCCGCAGGCACAGATCACGAGGGCCGCAAATAGAAGCAATCGCACCGCCCGCGTCATGGCTCCTCCCGCCGGCATGTTGTTGTTCGTTGCGGCAATTGTCACCGTTGTGCTTTTCGCTGGCAACCGACTAATGCGAGCGTCCCTTCAAAGCGCGGCGGCCATGCGCTAATTTCATCCCGATCCGCCCGGCCATCGAACAAAGACGTCAGGAGGAACCGTGCTCGCTCCCGCGCCATCCCGACATGACCGCATGTCGATGCACAATGCGAACAAGCTCAAGATCGGCCTGTTCGGGGCGAACTGCTCGTCCGGCCGCGCGGTCACCCTGGTGCCCGAGCGCTGGTCGGGGAGCTGGCCGGACAATCGCAGGCTCGCCTTGATGGCGGACGAGGCCGGCATCGATTTCCTCCTCCCGATCGGACGCTGGAAGGGCTATGGCGGCGACACCGACTACCAGGGGGCAACGCTCGAGACCATCACCTGGGCGACCGGTCTTCTCGCCCTGACCAAGCGCGTCACCGTGTTCGGAACGGTGCATGCGCCGCTGTTCAATCCGGTCATCGCCGCCAAGGAAATGGTCACCGCCGACCATATCGGCGAAGGCCGCTTCGGGCTCAACATCGTGGTCGGCTGGAACGAGGGCGAGTTCGCCATGTTCGGCGTCAAGCAGCGCGATCACGAGTCCCGCTACGAGTACGCCCAGGAGTGGATCGACGTCATCAAGATGATCTGGTCGGACAAGGAGGATTTCGACTTCGAAGGCCAGTACCTGAACATGAAGGGCATCCGCGGCAAGCCCAAGCCTTTCGGCGACACCCGGCCGGTGATCATGAATGCGGGTGCGTCTCCGGTCGGCCAGGCTTTCGCGATCCGCAACTGCGACGCCTTCTTCCTGCAGGCCTCGCGCACATCGCTCGACGAGACCGCGCAGCGGGTCGCCGCCGCCAAGACCCAGGCCAAGGAGCAGGGCAGGGAGCTCGGCGTCTATACGGTCGGCGTCATCACCTGCAGACCGAGCAAGCAGGAGGCCGAGGACTACTATCATTATTCCATCGTGGAGCACGCCGACTGGAGGGCGGTCGACGACATCCTGGCGCTCAAGAACATCACGGCGCAGAACACGCCGCCGGAGAAGTTTCAGCAGATTCGAACCGGCTACGCGCAGGGCATGGGCGGCTTGCCGATCGTCGGCGATCCCGACCATGTGGCGAACCAGCTCATCGACCTGAGCAAAGCGGGATTGACCGGGGTGGCCGTTTCGCTGGTCAACTACGTCGACGAGCTTCCGTTCTTTTGCGAGGAGGTCCTGCCGCGTCTCGAACGCGTCGGTCTGCGCGAGCAGCGCCGACCATGACCGCCCGTGTCGGACTGATCATCCCGTCATCGAACCGGATGGTGGAGCAGGAGATGGTGCCGGCCTTCCCGCCGGGCCTCGCCGTGCATGTCACACGCCTGCGCATGACCGGCGCCAATCACCTGGCTTTCGACCGGCTGGTGCCGCGTGTTGAGGAGGCGGCGTATGCGCTCACGGATGCGCGTTGCGACGTCGTGGCGTTCCATTGCACCGCCAATTCCATGCAGGGCGGCAAGGCGGGCGTGGATGAAATCCTCGCCGCGCTGATGCGCGCCGGAGCTCACCGTGCGACCACGACGATCACCGCCATCGGGCGTGCATTCGACGCGCTCGCCGCGAGGCGGATCGCACTCATCACCCCCTACGGCGCGGTAACGACCGAGCACGAGGCCGAGTTCTTGCGCCGGTCCGGTTACGACGTGCTGTCGGCGCGCGGCCTCGGGCTCGAGGGCAGCGACGCCTATTGCGCGACCCCGCCACAGTTCTGGCGCGACCGCGTCCTCGAGGGCGCACGCCCTGATGCCGACGCCTATCTCGTCAGTTGCGCCAACATTTCCGTATTCGGCGTCATCGCGGAGTTGGAAGCGCGTCTCGAACGGCCGGTCGTCACCAGCAACCAGGCGGTGATCTGGGACGCGCTGCGGCTCATGGGCTGGCGACGCCCGCCCGGCCGCCTCGGGCGCTTGTTCGAGGCGCCTGCGGCCGCCGCGCCGCTGCGCCTGGGGCAAGCCGGATAGCTCGGACCGAATGAAGATTGCCCTGCCGACGCTGTTCGTCTTCCTGCTGCTTGCCGGTGCGGCGCCGGCGAGCGCACAGGCGGACGTTGCCGCGTTCTACCAGGGCAAGCAGTTGCGCGTGATCGTGGGCTCGGCGATCGGCGGCGGCTACGACCTGTTCGCGCGCATCGTCGCGCGTCACCTCGGCAATCACATCCCGGGCAATCCGCACATCATCGTGCAGAACCAGCCGGCGGCCGGCGGCGTGGTGATGGTGAACCAGCTCTACGGCCAGGGTCCGAAGGACGGCACCGTGATCGGAGTTCCGATCAACGGCATTCCGACGGCGCCGCTGTTGCAAACGGGCACGCAGTTCGACCCGACCAAGCTGATTTGGATCGGCAGCACCAATCGCGAAGCCTATGTCGCTTTCGTGTGGCACACCGTGCCGGTCGAGAGCATCGCCGACTTGGCCCGCAAGGAGGTGGTCGTGGGCGCGACCACGCCCGGCACGACGATGGTCGACTTCCCGCTGCTGGTCAACGACGTGCTCGGCTACAAGTTCAAGGTCGTTCGCGGCTATCAAGGTACGCCGCAGATCAATCTCGCCATCGAGCGCGGCGAAGTGCAGGGCATGGGCGGCCTCGGCTGGGCTTCGGTCAAGGCGCAGACGCCGCTTTGGATCAGCGAGCGGAAGATCAAGGTGCTCGCCCAGTACGGCTTCCAGCGTGCGGCGGAGCTACCCGATGTCCCGGCTATGCTGGAGCTCGCGAGATCGCCGGCCGATCGGCAGGCGATGAAGATGCTGTTCGCGCGCACGGAATACGGCCGACCGTATTTTCTGCCGCCGGACGTGCCGGCCGAGCGCATCGTTGCGCTGCGGCGCGCCTTCGACGCTACCATGAAGGACGCCGCGTTCGTCGCCGAGGCGGCGAAGTTGCGGTTCGATGTCGATCCGCTCACCGGCGAGCAGGTGCAGGCGCTGGTCGGAGAGCTCGCGGCGACGCCGCGCGATGTCGTGGCCCGGGTGCGCGCCGCGCTCGAAGTGGCGCAGTGATCGATTAGCATCGGCTTGGCCGCGCACGCGGCCATGAATTTTTTCAGAGTTTGGTCGAATTCCGGTGGGGTCGGGCGTCAATGAGCCGGCGGAGCATGATGCCCGGCCACAGCGAATGAAGGAGACCGCTGGTGATCGCTACGTGCTCGATGCGGTCCCCACTCTCCTGCCGCATCAGGGCAGAGCCCCCTGACATTCCGCTGACATGGATCAACAGCCGTGGGTCAGCCGTGTTGGGTCAAGCTCCCGGGATCGCCCGTCGCATCCCGCGGCAAGGCGGAAATCTGGAGACTATCCATGCGCAAGATCACCATTTCTGAGGGTCGCGGCCGCTACGGCCGGCACCGCCACTCTCGCCGAAGCAGGAAGCCTTGGTAGGTCTTGCACGGCAGCCGGACAGCGCGCTCGCGCGAACACCATCAACGCCCCAGGTGACTCGGACCGGGTGGAGACACGACCATGAAAATACCATTCGCAAAATACGTGACGAGACTATGCCCGCAGAAAGGCGTCGGCTTGGTCGCGGTGGCGCTGCTCGTGGGGGCGGCCATGGCCGCGTGGTCTTCGTCGACCAGGTCCACGACCAGCGCGGCGGCCATTGGGGGCTTGTCCGCGTTCGAGACGATGCGCAAGAACGCCGTCGAGACTCTGCCGGACGACGAGCTCAAGCGTCGTCTCATCGGGTCCTATGTCGTGAACGGCACCGATCCCGACGGCAAACCTTACGCCGGGGCCGGCATCGTGGACATCGGCTTGGCGCCGTCCGGCGCGCTCGAGCTCGACTGGAACAACGGCAAACAGGTCGGCGTCGGCCAGGTGATCGGCGACGTTGTGGTCGTGGCCTGTTTGATCAAGGGTCGAACCGCAATTTTGATCATGACCGTCAATCCGGACGGTTCGCTCTCCGGCAAGTGGTCGCGCCGCATGGATCGGGGTCACAAGGGCACCGAGACCTGGGAAAAGGCATAGGCAAGACGCATGGCGGGGGCGCGGGAACCGACCACGGTCCGGGCGAAACGGCTCACGAAAAGTTTTCGGCGTCGGTCGAAATCGAGCCGGGTCGAACGTCAATGAGCCGGCGGAGCGTGATGCCCGGCCGCAACGGATGAAGGAGACGACGATGAAATACCTGCTGCTGATCTACGTCAACGAAGCGAACAGGCCGAGCGCGGACAACGCGGCGGTGGAGCGGATTTCCTCCGCCTATGAAGCCTATACCGAGGCGATGCAGAAGGCGGGCGTCATCGTCGGCGGGGAGCGCCTGCGGCCGACCACCTCGGCGACCACGGTACGCGCCGCCGACGGCAAGACCCAGGTGCTAGACGGTCCCTATGCGGAGACCAAGGAGCAGCTCGGCGGCTTCTATATGATCGACGTGCCGGATCTCGACGCCGCGATTTCCTGGGCATCGCGCTGTCCCGGCGCCGCTCACGGCGCGATCGAGGTGCGGCCAGTCTGGACCATGTAGATGGCCCCCTGATGCGGCGAGAGAACGACGAGCAAGCGCGTGCGGCCGCCGAAACGGTGGCGCGTCGGAGCTACGGCAAGCTCGTCGCCTTTCTCGCGGCCCGCACGCGCGACGTCGCGGCGGCGGAGGACGCCTTGGCCGATGCCTTCGCCGCCGCCTTGGTCGATTGGCCCGTGAACGGAACCCCGGACAGCCCGGAGGCATGGCTGATGACGGTGGCGCGGCGCAAGCTGATAGACGCTGCGCGGCGACGGCGCAGCGGCGAGGGCGCCGCGGATCACTTGCGGCTGATGGTGGAGGAGTTGCAAGGCGCGGCGGAAGGCGAGCCGCAGGTTCCCGACGAACGTCTCGCCTTGATGTTCGCCTGCACCCATCCTGCGGTCGAGCGCGGCATCCGCGCACCGCTGATGCTGCAAACCATTCTCGGGTTCGATGCCGCCGCCATCGCCTCGGCCTTCCTGGTCTCACCTTCGACCATGGGTCAGCGCCTGGCGCGCGCCAAGAACAAGATCAGACAGGCCGGCATTCCGTTCCGGGTACCCGAGCGTGCCGATCTCCGCGAGCGCCTCGACTCCGTGCTCGAGGCGATCTACGCCGCCTTCGCCGAAGGCTGGTCGGATCCCGCAGGTACCGAAATTCGGCGCCGCAATCTTGCCGAAGAAGGAATCTGGCTGGGGCGGCTGGTGGCCTCGCTGCTGCCGGACGAGCCGGAAGCGATCGGGCTGCTTGCGCTCATGCTCCATGCCGAAGCGCGCCGCGCTGCGCGCCGCAATGCGCGAGGCGAATACGTGCCGCTCGCGGAGCAGGATCCGGCCGCCTGGGACACGCAATTGATCGAGGAGGCCGAAGCGTTGCTGCTTCGCGCCAGCGCCATGGGCCGAATCGGCCGCTATCAGCTGGAAGCGGCGATACAATCGGCGCACGTGGTTCGCCGGCGCACCGGCAGCTCCGATTGGGCGGCGATCGAGCGGCTCTATGACGCCCTGCTGACGGTCACGAATTCTCCCGTCGTGGCGATCAATCGAGCGATCGCCGTCGCCGAAACGCGCGGCCCCGCCGCCGGGCTCGCGACGCTCGACGCCCTGGCGGAGGACGCGCGCCTTGCCGACTATCAGCCGTACTGGGCGGCGCGCGCCGGGCTGCTGGCGCGGACGGGCTACGTCGATGGCGCCGACCAAGCCTATCGGCGTGCGATCGGCCTCGAATCCGATCCCGCGGTACGGAGCTTCCTGCAGCAGCGCCGCGGGGCGTTGCGCAGCCCTGGAACATGATCCCGAAAAGCTGCAGGCTTTCCGGATAAGATCGTACGACCAAACAAATACCCAGGGCAAAATCGCGATTCGATCTGAAGCGATTTCGCCCTAGTCCAATTTGACGTTCGCGCTCTCCTTGAGGACCTTCGACCAGCGCGCCGTCTCGCTGCGGATGAACGCATCGAGCTCCGCCGACGTGCGGCTGCCGACCGGCAGGATCCCGACCTGCTCGAGCCTGGCGATCATGGCCGGATCGGCGTAGATGCTTGCAACCGCGCGATGGATCTTGTCGATGATCGGACGCGGCGTGCCGGCGGGCGCCACCAGGGCGATCCAGGTGGAGCTTTCGTCCAGCCCGGGAAGGTCCGCGGCCACGCTGAGGCTCGGGAGATCGGGCAGGATGGGCAGCGGCCGGTTGCTGTATTTGGCGAGCGCGCGATAGCGGCCGGCCTGGATCAGCGGCAGGCTTGTGCCGGTGCTGTCGAGCGAAATCGACCGTTCCTGCGAGCACCGCCTGACCGATCTCGGCGCTGCCTTTGAAGGGAACGAGCTGGACGTCGATGCCGGCGGTGCGGGCGAACAGCAGAGCGCCCAGGCGCGACGTGATCGTGCCGGCGCCCATATTGAGCTTTCCGGGATTGGCCTTCGCCCTGGCGATCAGCTCCTGGATCGTCTTCGGCCCGTCGCTTCGCACCACGATAAGCGACATGTTCTTGGTCAACAGCGTGATCGGCGCAAAATCCTTGAGCGGATCGTAGGGCAGATTGGGCGTGACCAAGGGATTGATCACCATGGTCGTATCCATGGGCGCGAACAGCGTGTAGCCGTCGGTACCGCTCGCGCCGCCACTTGCGCCCCGATCGCGGTATTGCCACCGGCACGGTTCTCGATCACCACCGGCTGACCCCAGTCCTGGCTCATCCTCTGTCCGACGAAGCGTGCGATGAGGTCGGCCGGCCCACCCGGCGGGAACGGCACGATGAGGTGGATTGCGCGATCGGGATAAGCCCGGGCCTCGGCCTCGGGCGTGCCCTGCGCCGCCGCGGACCCCGGCAGGATCGCGAGGGCGAAGGCGAGGGCGCGAATGCGAAACGCAATGCACACAGGCATTTCTGGCGCTGATTCCGCTGTTTCCTTCCCTTGCGGGCGGCGGCTCGTCATTCCTCGACGTGCTGCATGAGCCGGCCGAGCTGCGGCATCGGCGGCAGCGGGCCGAGCGTCGACGTGAGCCGCCTGACGCAGCCCCAGAGCACCGCCTGGTTGCTGTTGACCACCGGCTTGCCCAGCGCGCGCTCGATATCCGCGATCGCCTCGATCTGCGTCGTATTGGTGCAGCTCAGGAAGATGCCGTCCGCGTCCGGCCGATCGTGCTTGCGCGCAAGCTCGGTCCATTCCCGCGGCGTGACCGCCGCGAACTGCAGCGGCTCAAGGGCGAGCGCGACGTCATCGACCACGGCGAACCCGGTCGCCTGCAGGTAGCCGATGACGGCCTGGTTGCTCTTATATGGGCTGAGCAGGACGAGCCGGTGCAAGCCGAGCGCCTGCAATGCCTCGAGCACGAGCCGGCTCGTTGCCACCGCCTCGATGCCGGTCGCGTCCCGCACGATATCCAGAATGCGGCCCTCGCCCTGCGGACCCTGCGTCATCGAGGTATCGGTGCAGTGGAAGACGATGAGATCGGGGGCGACGTCCGACAAGAGCCTTGCCGAGGTCGCGATCTCGTCGGCCATGGCCGCGAGCGGCCGCTTCCATGCTCCGGCGACGCGGGCGCGCGCGACATGCACGGCAAGACCGGGCGGCGCAAAGTGATTGAACTGCGGCTCGGTCATGCTGTTGACCGATGGAATGATCATTCCGATCCGCGCCAGCGGCATCGGCAACGGGCTCTCGCGGCTTCGCTCTTCCAGCTCCGTGGCGGCGGCCATGATCGTCTCCCGAAATTGGTCGGCTATGGGACCGGCAATGTGGCGGGGACCCGAGGATAGTCGAGGCCGCGGCCGAGCGAAAGCTGGCGCCGACACCGGCAATTCTGGCATAACTCGCGGCCGTTCGGCACGCGGCTTCGAACGGCGAGGTGGCAATGAACGGCACCGAAATCGACATGCGCATGTTCGCCCAGCGGGCGGGGGCGAACGTGACCTATCCCGCCGGCGGCATCGTGTTCAACAAGGGCGATCCGGGGTCCTGCATGTATGTCGTGCAGTCCGGCGTCATCGAGATGCTGATCGGCGACACGGTGATCGAGGTCTGCGGGCCCAACGAAGCGATCGGCTTCATGTCCATGCTCGACGGCGCGCCGAGGAGCGCGACCGCGCGCGTCAAGGAGGCGTGCGAGCTCTCGCTGATCGATCAGCGCAGGTTCCGTTTCATGGTCGACGAGGTGCCGAACTTCGCGCTCTACATCATGGGCGCCATGGCGCGGCGCATCCGCGGCATGAGTCAGGCGATGTGACGATCGCCATCGGCGCGAGGCTGGGCGGGCCGGGCCAGAATAGCGTCGCGCACCGGCCAATGGTGCCATTGGCCGCAGGCCGGGCAGAGCGCGCGCATATTCTGCTGCCGGATGCGCAACAGCGTGCCGATCTCGCTCTCGACGCCGCTGTCGACCTCAAGTCCGGTCGTCGGGCAAATGAAGATGAGGTGCTCCATGGCCGCCTCTCGCAAACACCATGACCCATCTTGATGTCGGTGCGATGACTCTGCCACACCCGATGGCTATGGCACCCATGCGGCCCAGGTAGATCACGCAATCGTGCGGTATCGCCCGCACCGCCTCACCGGAAACGGGCAACGCATCGATCGGATCGGGATTTCTCACCCGCGCGCGAGGCGCAGGCGCGTCC
>JBAUOM010000144.1:0-1958 GCA_049579765.1 Xanthobacteraceae bacterium | reverse complement strand
TGCCGGACGAGCGCCGGGCCTTGCGGCTGGTGTTCCGCATCGAGCGGATCCTCGGCCGTCTGGTTCGGCTTGAGCCGGTCGCCCTTGGCCGCGACGCGCCGGCCGCCGCCATAGTCGCCCTTGCGGCCGCGGTCGACGGCGGGGCCCGCATAGGTGTCCAAGCGGAAGGCGTCCCCGTCGAGAAAGCGGTCGCGGATGGCGCCGGCGATCTCCGCGCTGGCGGGGTCGAGGGCGGCGAGCGTGTAGCCCAAGGATGGTCGGATTGATGCGTCGAAGGGCTCCACGCGGGCGAGCTTCGCTCCACCGATGGCGCCGGCGGCCGATGCAAAAGCCGTCTTCTGCGTGCGGTCGACGACCAGCTGATGAGGAATCAGCGTGGCGAGGTCTCCGTGCCCGACCTCGCCCGTCAGCAGCAGCAACGTCAGAACGCCGAGGCCGAAGGGGGCTTGCAGGCCACCCTTCGACCCTTTGCGTGATGCACCCATCACCAGGCTTGTCCCCCGCCCCTGCAAAACGCGATCGCATCCTCCCGGCGGCACAAGGCGGCGTGATGGCGCAATTGCGTCGGTTTTTTTCTATTGCAGGATTAACGTTGCAGGGACGTTAATCGGCCCGCACCTCGCCACAAAGTCGCCGCAGGCGCGCACCGGGGAAAGCCGCGGATCAGAACTACGAGGGCCGCCGCGCCGGTTGCCGATGCCCTCAGGCTTCTCCCGTGGCGGCCTTGCCGAGAGCGGCCTGGGCGGCCGCGAGGCGCGCGATCGGAACGCGGAACGGCGAGCACGAGACATAGTCGAGCGCGATCTCGTGGCAGAAGGCGACCGAGGCCGGGTCGCCGCCGTGCTCGCCGCAAATGCCGACCTTGAGCTGCGCGCGCGTGCGGCGACCGCGCTCGACGCCGATGCGCATCAACTCGCCGACGCCCTCGCGGTCGATGGAGACGAAGGGGTCGCTCGTCAGAACCCCGCGCGACAGGTAGGTGCCGAGAAAGCTCGCGGCGTCGTCGCGGCTGATGCCGAAGGTGGTCTGGGTCAGATCGTTGGTGCCGAACGAGAAGAACTCCGCGCTTTGGGCGATCTCGCCGGCGCGCAGCGCCGCACGCGGCAGCTCGATCATGGTCCCGACCTGGTAGGCCACTTTGCCGCCGGTCTCGCGCGCGACCTCCTGCGCCATGGCGTCGATGCTCGCCTTGATCAGATCGAACTCGGCCCTGGTCGCGATCAGCGGCACCATCACCTCCGGCACCACCGGGCGGCCGGTGCGCTTGCCGGCTATGACCGCGGCTTCGAAGATGGCGCGGGCCTGCATCTCGGCGATCTCGGGATAGGCGAGCGCCAGCCGGCAGCCGCGGAACCCGAGCATCGGGTTGAACTCTTCGAGCTCGCGGGCGCGGTCCGCGAGCTTCTTGGCATCGGCCTGCATGGCGGCGGCGACTTCCGCGATCTCCTCCTCGCCGTGCGGCAGGAACTCGTGCAGCGGCGGGTCCAGCAGCCGGATCGTCACCGGCAGGCCCTGCATGATCTCGAACAGCTCGACGAAATCCGCGCGCTGCATGGGCAGCAGCTTGGCGAGCGCGGCGCGGCGGGATTTCTCGTCGTCGGCGAGGATCATCTCGCGCACCGCGCGGATGCGATCCTCGTCGAAGAACATGTGCTCGGTGCGGCACAGCCCGATGCCCTCGGCGCCGAACTTGAGCGCCACGCGGGCATCGTTCGGCGTATCCGCATTGGCGCGCACGCCGAGCTTGCGCACCGCGTCGGCCCAGCCCATCAGCGTCGCGAATTCGCCGGACAGCGCCGGCTCGCTCATCGGCACGCGGCCCGCCAGCACCTGCCCGGTCGATCCGTCGAGGGTGATGACATCGCCCGCCCTGAACGTGCGCCCGCCGACGCTCATGGTGCCGGCGGCGTAGTCGACGCGCAGCGCGCCGGCGCCGGAGACGCAGGGCTTGCCCATGC